>NZ_JAXOJX010000029.1:0-90860 GCF_034427735.1 Azohydromonas lata | reverse complement strand
GATGTGTATAAGAGACAGCCCGGGGCCGGCCGCCCTGGTGGCCGCGGCGCTGGCGCTGGGCCTGCCGGCGGCGCGGGCCCAGCCGCAGCCGCCTGAAGCGCTTCAACCGGCCGCGGACGCCGGCCCGCTGCGCGTGATGACCTACAACGCCGGCGCGGGCACGGCCTGGACGCCGCTGTTCTTCTCGGTGGACCTGCTGACCTACGTGGACGCCGCCGGCCGCGTGCTGCGCGAGGTGCGCGCCACGCAGCCGCACGCGCGCATGCACGCGCTGGCCGCCCAAGTGGCCCAGGCCGCGCCGCACCTGGTGGCCGTGCAGGCGCTGGGCCGCTGGTCCACCGGCACGCTGGCCCTGCACGGCTTGCGCTGCGGGCCGATGAAGGTGGAAATCGACATGCTCGCGGCGCTGCTGCAGTCGCTGCGCGCATTGGGCCGGCCCTACCGCGTGGCCGTGCAGGCCGCGCAGTTCGAGCTGCCGGCGCTACCCGCGCGGCCGGCGCCGGGCGAGCTGCGCTGCGTGCAGGCCAGCGAGCGCGTGGTGATCCTGGAGCGCGCCGACCTGCCGCGCGGCGCCACCGCGCACCCGCAGCGGGGCCGCCTGGACGCCCCGGCGCCGCCGCCGGCCCTGGCCGCCGTGCCGGGCACGGCACAGGTGGGCGTGTGGCCGGGCGGGCGCGCCTGGGTGTCGGTGGATGTGCGGCTGCCGGGCGGCGCCCTGCGCTTCGTGAGCGCGCAGCTCGCGCGGCTGGACCCGTTCACGCCGGACGAGCGCCGCCAGGACGGCGAGCTGCTGCGCGCGCTGGCCGAATCCAGCCCGCTGCCCGTGGCGCTGGCCTTGTCCAGCACCGTCCCGGCCGCGCCGCCGCCGCCGGACGAGCTGCAGGCGGATTTCCTGGCCGCGGGCTGGCGCGACGCCTGGGCGCAGGCCCAGCCGGCGCAGTTGGGCGCCACCTGCTGCCGGGCGCCGTCCATGGACGACACGGACCCGCAGCTCTCGCGCCGCAGCGACGTGCTGTGGCTGCGCGGCGCGGTGCAGCCGCGTGCCGCCCGCCTGGCGGGCGACGCGGCAGCGGATCGCACCCCGGCCGGCCTGTGGTCCTCGGACCACGCCGGCGTGGTGGTGGAGCTGCAGACGGCGCCCGCGCGCTGACGCGCGAGCGCCGCTGGTGCCGTCAGCCCCGCGCCTGCGCCCGCTTGCGGGCCAGCCACCAGCCGGTGTCCACCATCACCGCGTCCATCCACTCGGCCATGTTGAGCTGCCAGCTCGACACGTTGGCCTGCGCCTGGTCGGCGTAGTTGATCTGCATGGACAGGTAGTTGGAGACGCTGCGCGCCTGCTTGAGCTCGCCCATTTCCTTGCCCAGCTCGACCCAGTCCCTGACGCTTTGCGCCTGCACCGACCACCAGCGCTGCACCGCCGCGCTGGCCAGGGCCCAGGCTTCCTGGGCGGCGTTGGGGTCGTTGGCCAGCGCGGGCAGCGCGGCGCCGGCCTCCGCGGCCCGCGAGGCGTAGCCGGAGGCCTCGTGCGCCAGCGTGCTTTGCAGCATCTGCAGTTGCGCCAGCGGCACCAGGGGCAGCGGTACCCGCGCCGGGTCCTGGGCGTCGGGCATGGCGGCCTTGGCTGCCTCGATCTGGGCCTTGAGCCAGTCGTCGGCCCGCGAGCCGCGGGCCTTCATCATCGTGTTCTGTACGGTGCTCATCGTCGTGCGTGCAAGGAGTTGAAGCGGTCGTTGCGCCGGCTCAGGCCGTTGCGGCCGCAAGCTTGTCGCGGCGCGCCTTGGGCGCGTGCTTGCCGCCCAGGCGCTGCAGCATGCCGTGTATGGCCTTGATCTGTATGGCCTGCTGCGAGTAGTAGTCCGGCGAGTCCACTTGCGGGCAGGTGTAGCCCCACCAGTCCCAGCAGCCGTTGGGGTTCTGCACCGCGGCTTCGTTGCGGCTCTCGGCCTGCGGGTACAGCACGACGATGTTGTTGGCGTCGGCCAGCTCGTTGTAGCCGGTGGTCGTGTAGTAGCGGTTGCCGTAGGGCGCGTCGCCCGTGCGGTTGATCTTGCCGTTTTCCATGGGCACGAAGTTGTAGCCCTGCATGCAGCCGTGCAGGACGACGTGCACCCGGCACGGCGCGCCTTCTTCCACCGCCTTGGGCACGTAGGCGTAGCCGTAGGCGCTCATGCTGGCGCGGTTCTCGTGGTTGAAGAACTCGCGCTGGTCGAAGCGCACGATGCGGCCCGTGGGCGCATGCTTGGGCCGCTCCAGCCGGCCGTAGATGTGGTCCAGGATGTCCCAGCTCTGCATGTGCGTCCAACGGTTGATGTAGGGCGGCCGGTTCTCGCCTATCGGGTTGTCCTCCAGGTTGCTGGTGAGGATGGAGTGGCCCGCGGGCACGGTGTCCACGAACTCGATGTCCTGGTTGGCCACGCCCAGCGCCTCGTAGAAGGCGCGCGTGGTGCGCACCACGCAGGAGTCCACCACCTTGTCCTCGCTGCCAGTGAAGATGTAGACCTTCTGCCCGGCCAGGTTGGACAGCGGATCGATCAGCCCGCGCTTTTCCGTCTCGCGCGCCAGGCCCACCAGGCGCTCGGCGTCCGGGCCGGTGTAGGGCGTCAGCGGGTTCATGCACACGTACAGCGCGTTGAGCAGGTAGGCGTCGTCCGCGATGGGCGCCGCGGCGCGGAAGGACTCGGCGCTGCGGTACGGGCCACCCGCGATCACGCCCGCGCCCACGAACAGGGACGAGTGCGCCAGATGCAACTGCACCGTCATGAAGGCGCCCGACGACAGGCCGGACACCGAGCACTGGCTCAGGTCGGCGTTGAGGCTGGGCAGGGAATCGGCTGGCGGCGCGGCCATCGTGTCGAGCATGGGCTTCTCCAAGGGGGAATGAATGGGCCGGCGCATGGGCACGCCGGCCGAACGCGCAACCGCCAGGCACGCCTTCACTGCCTGGCGACGGGGTTGCGTTACAGCCTATTACGTTTGCTGCATTGCAGCATGGGCGCAAGGGGTCGTCAAGCGACCTCTTGCGGCGGCTTGCAAAAATGCCTGGCCGGCAAACAGCCCCTGCGCGCGGGCAAAGCTTTCACCACGGCGGCGCTGAAGACGCCTCGCCTGGCCGAGCCCGCCCTCGCAAGCCCTCAGCAGCAGCGCATGCCGCCTGAGCCGCCGCCGTAGCGGCGGTCTATGGCGCGCTTGAAATAGTCCTCGCGCGAGAGCACGGGCTCACCCGGGTGCGTGGCCGCGGCGTGGGCCAAATAGCGCTCGTAGTCCGGCATGCCGAACACCTGGCGGCAGGCGCTGCACGCGCTGCGCCAGCGCGCGGCCAGGCTGGTGAAGGCGTCGGCGGCTTGGGCGCCGCCGTCCTGGTCCGGGGTCGCTGGCGCGCTCATACGGCCGCCTGGCGCGTGGAGATGGGCGGAATCTCGTGCGCCGTCGGATGCGGCTTGCGCCGCGCCTGCAGGCAGGTGCGCAGCGCGAAGAAGCACATCGCCACCACCAGCAGGACGAAGAAGCTGCACACCACCGCGTCCAGGTAGTTGTTGAAGGCCACGCGCTGCATCTCCGCCACGGTCTTGGCGGGGGCCAGCACCGTGCCCTGCGCCGCCGCGTCGCTGAACTTGTGGGCCAGCGCCAGGAAGCCGATGGACGGCGAGGGATGGAAGATCTTCTGCACCCCGGCCGTGAGCGTCGTCACCAGCAGCCATGCGGTGGGGATGAGCGTGATCCACACGTAGCGCCCGCGCTTCATCTTCACCAGCACCGTGGTGCACAGCAGCAGCGCGATGCCCGCCAGCATCTGGTTGCCCACGCCGAAGAGCTGCCACAGCGTGTTGATGCCGCCCAGCGGGTCGACCACGCCCTGGTACAGGAAGTAGCCCCACAGCGCCACGCAGGCCGCCGTGGCCAGCAGGTTGGCCACGAGGTTGTCGGTGTTGCCGAAGGGCTTGTACACGTGGCCCAGCATGTCCTGGATCATGAAGCGACCCACGCGCGTGCCCGCGTCCACCGCGGTGAGGATGAACAAGGCCTCGAACAGGATGGCGAAGTGGTACCAGAACGCCTCCATGGACTTGCCGCCGAAGGCCTGCCCCAGGATCTGCGCCATGCCCACGGCCAGCGTGGGCGCGCCCCCGGCGCGGGAGAGGATGGTGGATTCGCCGATGTCGCGCGCCGTCTGCGTGAGCACGTCCGGCGTGATGACGAAGCCCCATTCCGAGATCACCCGCGCCGCGTTCTCCGCCGTGGTGCCTATGACCGCCGCCGGCGCGTTCATGGCGAAGTAGATGCCCGGGTCCAGCACGCAGGCGGCGGTGAGCGCCATCAGCGCGACGAAGCTTTCGGTCAGCATGCCGCCGAAGCCGATGAGCCGCATGTGCGACTCCTTCTCCACCATCTTGGGCGTCGTGCCCGACGAGATGAGCGAATGGAAACCGCTGACCGCGCCGCAGGCGATGGTGATGAAGAGGAAGGGGAAGAGCTTGCCGGAGAACACCGGCCCGCTGCCGTCAATGAAGCGCGTGGTGCTGGGCATGCTCAGCAGCGGCGCGACGAAGTAGATGCCGAGTGCGAGCGCAACGATGGTGCCTATCTTCAGGAAGGTGCTCAGATAGTCCCGCGGCGCGAGCATGAGCCACACCGGCAGGCTGGCGGCGATGGCACCGTACACGATGAGCGCCCAGGCCAATTGCGGCCCGTTGAGCGTGAACATCGGCCCCCAAGTCGGGCTTTCCGCCACCACGCGGCCCAGGAAGATGGAGCCCAGCAGCAGCACCACGCCGAAGGCCGAGGCCTCGCCCACGTGCCCCGGGCGTATCACGCGCATGTAGATGCCCATGAGCAGCGCGATGGGGATGGTGGCCGCGATGGTGAACAGCCCCCAGGGGCTGCCCGTGAGCGCCTTGACCACCACCAGCGCCAGCACGGCCAGGATGATGATCATGATGGCCAGCACGCCTATGGAGGCCAGCGTCCCGGCCAGCGGGCCCAGCTCCATCTTGATCATCTCGCCCAGCGACTTGCCGTCGCGCCGCACCGAGGCGAAGAGCACGATGAAGTCCTGCACCGCCCCGGCGATGACCACGCCGGAAAGAATCCACAGCGTGCCGGGCAGGTAGCCCATCTGCGCCGCCAGCACCGGGCCGACCAGCGGGCCGGCGCCGGCGATGGCCGCGAAGTGGTGGCCGTAGAGCACCCACTTGTTGGTGGGCACGTAGTCCAGCCCGTCGTTGTGGCGCATGGCGGGCGTGGGCCGCGAGTCGTCCAGGCCCAGCGCGCGCTCGGTGATGAACTTGGAATAGAAGCGGTAGGCGATGAAGTAGACGGACAGCCCCGCCGTCACCAGCCACACCGCGTTGACGGCCTCGCCGCGGTGCAGCGCCAGCGTGGCGAACGAGAAGGCGCCGACGAGCGCCACCACCGGCCACACGAGCACGGACACGAGCTTGTTCATGGTCTCCTCCGTCGTCTGCGCGGCGCGGGCGCGAAAAACAGCGCCGGCCGGCTTGGGCGACGGGGCAAACGGTGTGCACGGGCGGGGCGGGGAGAACCCGATGCGGGCCTTCCTTCAGCGGCCCGCGGTGCTGCTCAGCTCACATCCAATACCGCCCCGTCTCCAGCGCGTTGAGCGCCGTCAGGAACGTCGCCGCATTCCAGCTCTGCCCCGCCATGCCGCAGGGTTTCAGGGTGCGGCCGTGGAACCACTCCGTGAAGCGCCAGTCGGCCGCGGCGTTGGCCTGGGCCAGCTGGACCAGCTCGCGGCGCGCGAGTTCGCGCTGGCCCATGAGCGCCAGCGCCATCACGTAGAAGCCGCCGATGAAGGGCCAGATGCCGCCGTTGTGGTACTGGTGCGGGTGGTTTTGCTGGTGGCGCGCCATGTACTGGCGCCACAGCTCGTGGCCTTCGTCCATCGGGTTGAGCACGGCGCGGCCGGGGTAGGGCGTGCCCGCGCCGCCGGAGCGCAGCGTCTTGAGCACCTGCTGCGCCATGGAGTCGCCCGCCAGCCCGTACAGCACCGCCAGCACGTTGCCCAGCACGTCGCCCTCGTCGCCCGCGAACGACAGGTTCACGAAGCTCAGGTACAGCCCCGGGCTCGCCTTGCCCCGCCGCGCGTAGTGGCCCATGAGGCGGCTGCGCTTGTACTGCGGCAAGTCGCGCTGGAACGGGTGGAACAGGTGGTTGAAGTGGTGGCGCGTCTCCTCCCACTGCGGCAGCTCGTACAGCGACTTCACGCGGAACCACAGCGCGTTCGTGTAGAGCACGTAGCCGGAGCGGGGCATGATGTCCGCCCAATCGCTGGCCTCGTTTTGCTGCAGCAGGAAAAAGCGCTGGTGCTCCTGGGCCTGCAGCCACTGGAGGGCCTTGTCCACCTCGGCCTGCCAGCGTGTTCTGAGCGCCGCATCGCGCCCCTGGCGGCGCACGTGGTCCACGGCGATGAGCCACCACAGCGTGGCGTCTATGCAGCCCAGGTACCAGAAGTCGGCCTCGGTGCCGGCGGGGTCCACGTACTTGGGAATCTGGCCGTTGGGCGCCTGGCCGCGGGCCAGGGCGTCCAGGCTGGCGATGGCGCCGGCTTCGAGCTCGGCGTCGCCGCTGCCGGCCATGGCCAACACGCAGATGGCCGCGTCGCGGCCGAACACGCGGGTGTAGCTGCGCGACTCGGCCAAGGCGCCCGGCGTGGCCGCCAGCACGCCGCCGGCGGTGGTGTTGCGCCTGAGCAGTTGCAGCGACGCCTGGCGGCAGCGCTCCAGCAGCGCGGCCTCGTCGGCGGTGGTGGCCGGCGAGGGCTCGGGGTCGTGGGCGTCCTTCAAGGTCAACATGGGCAGAACTGCTGGCGTGGTCATGTGTTGGGCGGCATGGTCGCGTGCGCGGCCCGCGTTCAAACGCCCAAATGGCAGGCCTTGACCTGCCAGTTCACGCTGTCTCCACGCTTGCCGTGACGGATGCACGCAGCGTGTCGAACGCGCCGCACGCACCCTGGGTTGACCCGGGGCCTGCCTGGGCCGACCGCCGTGGCCGCTTGGCGTTGCGGCCCGCTGGCCTCAAGCGTGAAGCGCCAGTTCCTTTTCCAACCGACCGGCTGCATTCATTCTGCGAAATCGACAAAGCGCGTGGGCTCGTCGCCGGTCAGGTTTTCCGGGGCCTGGGGCTGGGGTTTGCGCGAGCGGTGCGGGGCGCCGGGATGCTTGAGCAGGCGCAGCAATTCGCCGTCGCTCACCGAGCCGGGTAAATCAAAAGGTGCGTACAGGAAATTGCGCGTGCAATTCCTCGTATCGCCGGGCAGGAAGAAATAGCGCTTGATGGGCGAGGGTTTGCTGCTGCGGCTGCAATATTTGAGCGCCGTCGTGATGATCATGAATTTCGCGGCCAGGGCCCGATCGCTGAGATCGGCCTGATAGGCATTGGCAACGGTGTCGGCGCCGGCCTTGAGCTCGGAGCGGGTGTAGAGCTTGAATTGCCGCGTCCAATGCCGGGCAAATGCCTGCACCTGTGTGGCAGGCTCCCGGGGATGGCGCAAAAAAGACAACAATTTCATCGCCTGGGTTCTCCCTGGAGCTTTGATTTTCTTGGCCCGCGGGCAGTCTGGCATGGCGCTCGACGGCGTGCGCGGCGCAGGCGTGAATATGTCACGGGGGGTGACCGGGCGAGGGGAAGCACACGATTCCGACGGTCGGCTTTGGGAGTGAACTCTTGATGAAAATGCCATCGCTCCCGTGGTGGACGGGATTGATGGCCTCCAATCACACAAGCAAAGTGATGCGTCCGAATTTACGAATCCACCACCAGCACCGCCCCCGGCACCGTCGCGAACAATTCGGCCAGCCTCACCCGTCCCTCTGCCGGCTCGTGCTTTTCTCCGGTCAGGATGTTGCGCAACGTCAAACCCTCGGTCCAGGCCGGCAGTTCCACGGCCGTGTCGCCCCAGGCCTCTTCGCCCAAGGGCCAGCCCGTTTGCAGCCCCATCAGCCGTGCAAAGAATCTCCCGGCCACGGTGATTAATTTTTCTCCGTCGGCGGTTTCCCGCGCAAAGGCAATCACGTGGTCTGCACGCTCGCCCGCGCCATTGAGCGGCTGGTAGTCGCCCTCCCGAAACAGCGCCGCATGTGCCGACCGCCACTGCAGCAACCGCCACGTGAACCAGAGTTTCAATTGGCCGTCGTGCAGCGAGGGCATCAGCTCCTGGATATTCACCAGGCCGTCCGGGCTGGCCGCGTGCTTTTCAAAGGATTCCAGCATGCGGCTGCGCAATTCATAATCCACCGGCCGGCGGTTGTCCGGGTCCACCAGGCTCAAGTCCGGTAATTCATTGCCCTGGTACAAGTCCGGCACACCGGGCAGTGTGTATTTCAACAGCACCAGCGTCAGTGAATTCAGCGCTCCGAACCAAGCCACGGCTTCCGCCTGCGCCTGGATATCGGTGAGCAGCGGATTGGGCTTCACGCGCGGCAGGGCGCTGCGGATGAAGGCCAATAAGGCGTCCTCGTACTCCGCGTCCGGGTTCACCCAACTGCTGTGCCGCTTGGCCTCGCGCACGGATTTCAAGGCGTAGCGCTCGATGCGCTCGCGGTATTGAGGCAGGCTTTCTTCCGTCAGGCCGCCCGGGGGCAGGGTGCCCAGGAGCGTCTGCAGCAGCAGGTATTCGTCCGCCCGCGAAGGCATGGCCTTGCCGCCCGTGCCATCCACCCGCGCGCGCTGCAGTTGCGGCGCCAGGTGGAAACGCCGCAGCGACAGCCGCCAGGCGGCCGGGAATTCGCTGAGCACGTCCAGGCGGCAGCGCACGTCCTCGCTGCGCTTGTTGTCGTGCGTGGAGGTCGCCAGCATGGTGTGCGGCCAGCGTGCCGCCCGATCCGCATTCGCCCCATGGAAGCCGCGCAGCGAAAAACCGAAGGTGTCGGGCTCGCCCCCCACCTCGTTGAGCGGCAGGAAGCGGTTGAAGCGGTAGAAGGCCGTGTCCTCCACGCCCTTGGCCGTCACCGGCGCGGTGAACTGCTGGAAGCGCATGGCAAAGCGCCGCACCCGCTCGCGCAGCGCCTCGTCCGCGCCTTCCTCGGCCTCGGCCAGCAGCGTGCGGCGCACGAAGTCGAAGACGGTCGTGTCCGCCGCGCGGCTGCGCCGGCGCGCCTGCGCCACCGCCCAATCGATGAAGCGGCGGTCCTGCGCCGAAGGCTCCCGGACGATGTAGGACCGGTACACCGGCATGCACGCCGCCACCTCGGCCAGCGCCCGGCGCAGGCTGTTGAGGCTGTGATCGCGCGTGCGCCGGTGCGCGCGGGCGATGCGCAACAGCTCCGTGGCCAGCACCGTCAGCTCCGAGGCCAGCGACACCCGCATGATCAATTGCTTGCCGCCGTAGGCGACTTCCTCGAACGGCTCCGTCTCGCCGCTTACGCGCTGCCAGATGCGGTCGAAGCGCTCCTTGGCCGCGCAGTCGATCAGTACCCCGTTGAGCACGTTCATGGCGCGGTAGCCCGTGGTGCCGTGCAGCGCCCAGTCCTCCGGCACGTCCTCGTGGCCCGCGGCGATCTTTTCCGCCAGCACGTACAGCGGCCGCGCCGGGCGCCCTGCCGCGTCCTTGTCCGCCAGCAGCAAGCCCGCCCGGCGCGCGTAGCCCTGCTGCAGCCGCTGGAAATACTGCAGCGGGTCGTGCAGGCCGTCGGGGTGGTCGATGCGCAGGCCGTCCACCACGCCGGCCGCGCACAGCTCCAGCGGCAGGCCATGGGTGGCCTCGAACACGGCCGGCTCCTCCATGCGCAGCGCGGCCAGCTCGTTCACGTCGAAGAAGCGCCGGTAGTTGATCTCGTCCGACGCCACGCGCCAGAAGGCCAGCCGCCAGGCCTGCGCGGCGTGCAGGCCGTCCAGCGCGTCGGCCGTCTGCTGCTCGGCCACGGCCCCCTCTATGGCGCCCAGCACGCGCGCGTCCTCGCGCAGCAGGTCCACCAGCCGCTCCTTGAGCAGCGCCTGGTCGCGCTGGCGCTCGAAGCGGGCCTGGGGCGACGCGTCCTCGCGCGGCGGCAGGTGGCCGAAGGCCGTGGACAGGCTTTGCAGCGCCAGCGACGCCGCCCCCTCCAGCCGCTGCGCCGCGCGCTCCAGCAGCGGCGCCACGGTGCGCGGGTCCAGCGGAAAGCGGTGCTCCCAGTACTGCAGCGCGAAGGCGCCCAGGGCCGGGTCGAACACCAGTTGCAGCTCGCCTGCCTCCAGCACCCGCCCGTAGTGCTGCCCAAGCACGGGCAGCAGCACCTTGCCCTGCAGGGCCGGATCGACCGGCTGCCAGTCGATGTCGAAATAGCGCGCGTAGGCCGAGGCCTCGCCGTGCTCCAGCACGTCGTGCCACCAGGCGTTGTGCCCGCCCATCACGCCCATGTGGTTGGGCACGATGTCCAGGATCAGCCCCAGCCCGCGCTCCCGCGCCGCGGCGGCGAAGCGCTCGAAGCCTTCCTTGCCGCCCAGCTCCGGGTTGAACTCGTCGTGCGCCACCACGTCGTAGCCGTGCGTGCTGCCCGGGCGGGCGCGCATCAGCGGCGAGCAGTAGACGTGGCTCACCCCCAGCCGCTGCAGGTAGGGCAGCACGGCGATGGCGTGGTCGAAGTTGAAATCCTTGTGGAACTGCAGCCGGTAGGTGGCGCGGGGAATGAGGGCCTGCGCCCGCGGCAGTTGCGCCGCCTTCAAGGGCGCATGCGGGCGCAGCTCGGAGAGCACCCGCGACAGCGACACCACCCGCTCGTCCGCCAGCAGCGCATCCAGCGGCTGCTGGAATTTCTGGCGCCAGTTGGGGTGCTCGTTGACGGTGCCGGGGAGGTTGGGCTGGTCCAGCACGCCCAACGCGTCTTCCAGCTGCACCACCAGCACCCGCGAGGGCGTGCGCGCCATGTAGGCGTGCACCGCCTCCACCAGCGCCTGCGTGAGCGGCGGCGGGTGGGCCAGGTCCAGCGCCACGTCCGCCGGCAGCAGGCCCTCGTGCTGCAGCGCCAGCAGCAGCCGGTATTTCTCCTGCGCGCGGCCCACGAGCTGTTCCTCGTAGACCTTCTCGTCGGGGTAGAGGCCCAGGCCCTTGCGCACCTGCAGGTCGTGCCCGGTCCACCAGCCGGCCAGCGTGGGCAAATCGTGGGTGGAGATGGCCACCAGCGCCTCGCGCGGGTACTCGCGCGGGCGCTTGAAGGCGCCGCCCTCGCCGCGCTCGAAGTACAGCAGCCGGTAGGAGAGCACCTCGGCCTCGGCCAGCGCGGCGCGCATCTCGTCGGCCACCGTGCCCAGGTCCTCGCCGATCACCATGCACTGGTTGCGCTGGCTCTCCAGCGCCACCACCGCCATCAGCTCCTGCAGCGGGTAGTGCACGTAGGCGCCCTGGGTGGCGCCGCGCTCCGGCGGAATCCAGTACAGGCGCATCAGCCCCATGACGTGGTCGATGCGCAGCGCCCCCGCGTGGCGCATGTTGGCGCGCAGCGTGGCGATGAAGAAGCGCAGCCTGTCCGTCAGCAGCCGGCCCGGGTGCAGCGGCGGCAGGCCCCAGTCCTGGCCCTGGACGTTGATCTCGTCCGGCGGCGCCCCCACCGTCGCGCCGGCGGCGTAGAGGGCCGCGTGCCCCCAGGTGTCCGCCCCCGCGCGGTCCACCGACACGGCCAGGTCCAGGTACAGGCCGACGGCCAGCCCGCGCGAGCGGCAGCGGTGCGCCACGCGGGCGAGCTGCAGCGTGGCCTGCCACTGCAGGTACTCGTGGAGCTCGATGGCCTCGCGCCCCTCGCGCTGGAAGCGCCGCACCGCCTCGCCGCGCGGGTCGCGGAACTCCTGCGGCCACACCGGCCAGCCCCAGATGCCGCCGTCCTGCGCGTGAAACCGCGCCTGCAGCGCCTCGAAGGTGGCGAACAGGCGCAGCGGCTCGCCCTGGTCGGCCTGGAAGGCGCGGAAGGCCCGCCCCCGCGCGCTGGCCGTGTCCAGGTGCCGTTCCTTGAAATGCCGGTACAGCCGTCGCAGCACCTCCAGCTTGGCCGAGGCCACGCCTGCGTGGTCCACCTGCGGCGCCTCGCGCAGCCGCTGCAGCCGGTTCTGGAAATCGGCCGAGCGCACCAGCGCCTGCGCCGCGTCGCACTCGCGGAAATCCTCCACCGCCTCCACGTCGATGTAGAGCGTGTTGAGCTGCGAGCGCGAGTTTGGGCTGTACGGGCTGATGTGGTGCGGGTTGTGGCTGAAGAGGGCATGCAGCGGGTTCAGGCCCACGATGCCCGCGCCGCGCTCGCCGAAGGCCACCGTCAGCTCGGCCAGGTCGGTGAAGTCGCCCATGCCCCAGTTGCGCTGCGAGCGCAGCGCGTAGAGCTGCAGGGCCGGGCCCCACACGCGCCCCTCGCCCTGCAGCTCCGGCGGGCGCCAGCAGTGCGCCGGCGCCGTGACCAGCAGCGACTCGCCCAACGCGATGCCCTCGGTCTGCAGCACCAGCCGGTGGTAGCCCGCGGGCAGCCGGGTGTGGATGGACAGCCGCAGCGCCCGCATGGCGCGCCCGTGCACGGTCGCCTCGCCGGTGTGCGGCAACCCGTCCGCGTCGGCGTCCCAACTGTGCACGGCGCCATCTTCCTCATGAACGGTCCAGCGCAGCAGCCGCACCTCGCGCGGCAGCTTCAAGGGCACGTCGAACCGGTCTGCACCGGCCTTGAGCGCCAGCACCGGCGGCAGCGGCTGGTGCCACTCGGCGGCGACGGCGGCGTCCAGCGCCTCCTCGTCCAGCCGCGGCACGCCCAATTGGGCCAGCAGCGCCTTCAAGCCCTCGTCCGGCACCTCGTGGCGCTGGCCCCAGACGTCATGCCATTCGGTGCCGACCTTGAGCCGTTGGCACCAGCGTTGCAGCAGCCCGTCAGACATCGACACCCTCCACGCTCACGATCACGCCGTCCGGGAGCAGTTGCGCGTCCTCGGCATGCAGCTCGAACACGATGTGCCCGGCCAGCGGCGGGCGCGGCTGCGGCGCCTCGCCGAAATTGGCTGCCAGGCGCAGCGTCGCGCCCTCGCCCAGCCACCACACGACCTGCAGCAGCCCGCCTTCCACGCGGTGCTTGCCGCCCGCGGCCATGCCCGCCAGCCGCGGCGTGATCCACTGCCGCCGCAGCTCCAGCAGGTGCTGGATGAGCGCCAGCCGCCGCGAGTGCGGCTCGATCTCGCGCTCGGCCCAATTGGGCCGGCAGACCGTGAAAGTGGCTTCGGCGTTGGGGTCGGGGATGCCGGCGCGCGCGGCCTCGCTCTGGAAGGCGTCGAAGCGGCCGAACTCCTCGCGCCGCCCCTTGGACACCGCCGCGGCCAGCTCCGGGCCGAAGTCGCAGAAGTACAGGAAGGGCGCCGTGGCCGCGAGCTCCTCGCCCATGAACAGCATGGGCACGTGCGGCGACAGCAGCAGGCAGGCGTAGAGCGCATCCAGCCGGGCAGCAGGCGCCAGGTCGCTGAGGCGCTCGCCGAAGGCGCGGTTGCCGATCTGGTCGTGGTTCTGCAGGAAGGAGACGAAGGCCGGCGAGGGCAGTTGCGCACTGGGCTCGCCGCGCGGCTCGCCCTCGCGGAAGGGCGACGGATCGCCCTGGTAGGCAAAGCCCTCGGCCAAGCAGCGGCCCAAGGTGTTCACCGGGTCGGCGGCGTAGTCGGCGTAGTAGCCGTCGCGCTGGCCGGTGGCCAGCACGTGGGCCGCGTGGTGGAAATCGTCGTTCCACTGCGCGACGGCGCCGCCGGGGGTGCCGTCCTCGCCGCGGGCCAGCAGCCGCGCGGCGTTGGCGTCGTTCTCCAGCACCACGTGCACGGGGCGGAAGCGCCCGGGCCCGGCGCGCAGCGCGCGGGCGATGTCCACGGCGATGTGCGTGGGCGAGTCGTCGGCGATGGCGTGCACCGCGTCCAGCCGCAGCCCGTCAAAGTGGTACTCCTCTATCCAGTAGAGCGCGTTGGCGATGAAGAACTGCCGCACGTTGCCGCTGTGCGCGCCGTCGAAGTTGATGGCCGCGCCCCACGGCGTCTGGTGCGCCGCGTTGAAGAACGCCTTGCAGTAGGCGTGCAGGTAATTCCCTTCCGGGCCGAAGTGGTTGTAGACGACGTCCAGGAACACCATGAGCCCCAGCCGGTGCGCCTCGTCCACGAAGCGCTTGAGCTCCTCGGGGCGGCCATAGCGGGCGTCGGGGGCGAAGGGCAGCACGCCGTCGTAGCCCCAGCCGCGCGTGCCGGGGAAGTCGGCCAGCGGCATCAGCTCCACGGCCGTGATGCCCAGCGCCACCAGCTCCGGCAGCCGTGCCATCGCGGCGGCGTAGGTTCCCGCCTCGGTGAAGGTGCCCACGTGCAGCTCGTAGAGCACGGCCTCGTGCCAGGGCCGGCCGCGCCAGCCGCTGTCGTTCCAGCGGTAGCCGCCGGGGTCCACCACTTCGCTTGGGCCGTGCACGTCCTCCGGGTTGAAGCGCGACGCGGGGTCGGGCACCGACATCCCGTCCGGCAGCATGAAGCGGTAGCGCGTGCCGGCGCCGGCTTCCTGCACGGTGATCTCGTGCCAGCCCTCGTCCAGCGCGTGCATGGGCAGCAGCCGGCCGCGGCCGGCGCCTTCGAGCTGCAGGCGCAGCGCCTGGACGTCCGGCGCCCACAGGCGAAAGCGCACGCCGCCGCCGTCGTCCAGCAGCTCGGCGCCGAAGGGCATGGAAAAGTTGGGCATGGTGTGTGGCAGGTAAAAATGTTTTGGGGTCGGGAACCGGTGCACGCCGCGCTTGGCCGCTCATGCGGCGCTCACGCCATCGCCATGGGCCGCGTGAGCACCACCAGCGAGCGCCCGCGCAGCGCACAGCGCTCGCCGGCATTCAGCAGGCCATCCCCCAGCCCTTCCGGCTCGAAGGTGTCTATGACGACGCGCCAGGCCTCGCCGGGGATGTCGGGGACGGTGAAGAGCACCTCCTCGGCGTGCGCGTTGAAGGCGATCAGGAAGTCGTCGTCGTAGACGGGCCGCCCGCGCCGGCCCACGTCGCCTATGGCGGCGCCCGCCAGGTACATGCCCAGGCAGCGCGCGTGCTCGTGCTCCCACTCCTGCGGGCTCATCTCGCTGCCGTCGGGCTTGAGCCACAGCACGTCCTTGAGCTGGCCGCCGAAGAGCGCCCGCCCGTCGAAGAAGTCGCGGCGGCGGAAGGTGGGGTGGCTGCGGCGCAGGTTGATCAACATCTGCGTGAAGCGCAGTTGCGCCTCCTGCATGCTGGAGAGGTCCCAGCGCAGCCAGCTGATCTCGTTGTCCTGGCAATAGGCGTTGTTGTTGCCGCCCTGGCTGCGGCCCAGCTCGTCGCCGGCCAGCAGCATGGGCACGCCCTGCGACAGCAGCAGCGTGGCGATGAAGTTGCGCTGCTGGCGCTCGCGCCGCGCCAGCACGGCGGCGTCGTCGGTCACGCCCTCGGCGCCGCAGTTCCAGGAGCGGTTGTTGTCGCTGCCGTCGCGGTTCTCTTCCCCGTTGGCCTCGTTGTGCTTGCCGTTGTAGGCCACGAGGTCGTGCAGCGTGAAACCGTCGTGGGCGGTGATGAAGTTGATGCTGGCCAGCGGCTTCTTGCCGGAGCGCCCGTAGAGGTCGGACGAACCCGTGAGCCGCCGCGCGAACTCGCCGATCACGCCGCCGTCGCCCTTCCAGTAGGCGCGCATGCCGTCGCGGTAGCGGTCGTTCCACTCCGCCCAGCCGGGCGGGAAATTGCCCACCTGGTAGCCGCCGGCCCCGAGGTCCCAGGGCTCGGCGATCAGTTTTACCCTGTTGAGCACCGGGTCCTGGCGGATGACGTCGAAGAAGCCGCCCAGGTGTTGGACAACCCCGCCTTCCCGCGCGAGCGCCGAGGCCAAGTCGAATCTGAACCCGTCCACGTGCATTTCCTCGACCCAGTAGCGCAGCGAGTCCATGACGAGCTGCAGCGCGCGCGGGTGTTCGAGGTTCACCGTGTTGCCGCAGCCGGTGTAGTCGGCGTAGTAGCGGCGGTCCTCGCCCAGCATGTAGTAGGCGGCGTTGTCCATGCCGCGCATGGACAGCGTGGGCCCAAGCTGGTGGCCTTCGCAGGTGTGGTTGTAGACCACGTCCAGGATGACCTCGATGCCCGCCGAGTGCAGCGTGCGCACCATGGTCTTGAACTCCTTGACCTTCTCGGAGGCCGAGTAGCGCATCTCCGGCGCGAAGAAGCCCAGGGTGTTGTAGCCCCAGTAGTTCTGCAGCCCCTTCTGCACGAGGTAGTGGTCGTTGATGAACGAATGGACGGGCAGCAGCTCCAGCGTCGTCACGCCCAGCCGCTTGAGGTAGGTGATCACGGGCGCGGTGGCCAGGGCCGCGTAGGTGCCGCGCAGGGCGTCAGGCACTTCGGGGTGGCGCATGGTGAAGCCGCGCACGTGCATCTCGTAGATCACCATGTCGGTCCACGGGATGTCGGGGCGGCGGTCGCCGTCCCAGGTGAAGGCCGGCTCCAGCACGCGGCACTTGGGCATGAAGCTGGCGCTGTCGCGGCGGTCGAAGGAGAGGTCGCCCTTGCGGTGGCCCAGCGTGTAGCCGAAGAGGGCGTCGTTCCAGCGCAGCCGGCCGATGAAGTCCTTGGCGTAGGGATCCAGCAGCAGCTTGTGGTGGTTGAAGCGGTGGCCTTCCTCCGGCTTGTAGGGCCCGCGCACGTAGTAGCCGTAGGCCAGCCCCGGGCGCGCCTCGGGCAGGTAGCAGTGCCAGATGTCGTCCGTGCGCTCCTTGAGCTCGATGCGGTGGCGCTCGCGCCGTCCGCTGGGGTCGAACACGGCCAGGTGCACGGCCTGCGCGTGCTCGGAGAACAGGGCGAAGTTCACGCCCTCGCCGTCCCAGGTCGCGCCCAAGGGGTAAGGGCGGCCGGGCCAGGCGGTGGTGATGGGGGTTTCACGGCTCATCGCGGGTGCGAGAGAGCAAATTCGGCGCCCGTTTACCCGCCGGCGACATTGGTTCTCCGATATTGCCAAGCAAGTGCTATCTTCTTGGCAATATCGTAGATCGATGGAGCGCGCAATGGCCTTGGACACCGACCTGCTGCTGAAAGTGCACCTGCCCGCCGGCTTGCCGCCGGACGTCGATCCGGCCGTGGTGCAGAGCCTGGAAAGGGCGGTGGAGCGCGCCACGGCGCTGGTGCTGCAGGCCGCGGTGCCGGCGCAGGTGCTGGCCCGTGCGGACGAGCTGGCCGGGCAGCTCGCCGCCGTGGCCGGGCAGCTCGCCGAGCCCGGCCAGGAGCTGCTGGAAGAGCGGCTGCGGCGCGTGAACACCATCCGCCGCATGCTGGCCGAGGGCGACTGGCTCACGGCCGAGGAGATCAACCGGCTGCAGCCGGCGCCGCCCACCAACAAATCGCTGCCGGCCAGCGACTGGAAGCGGCGGGGGCGCGTCTTCAGCGTCACCCACGGCGGGCGCGAGTACTACGCGCGCTGGCAGTTCGACGCCGGCTACGCGCCGCTGCCCATCGTGAAACCGCTGCTGGAAGCGCTGGGCCCGGGGCGCGACCCCTGGGCGCTGTCCGCGTGGTTCCACTTTCCCAATGCCTGGCTGGTGCGAATGGCCGCGGACGGCCGCGAGGCGCCCACGCCGCCCAAGGACTTGTTGCACGAGGCCGATGCCGTGCTGGAGGCGGCCCGCCGCTACGACCGCAGCCACGTCGCATGACGGCGGACGCGCTGCCGCCACCCGGCGCCGCAGAAGCCTTCACGCTGCGCGCCCTCACGCGTGCCGAGGTGCCGCGCTGGTACCACGTCTACAGCACGCGGGATTTCCCATTGACGGCCGCCTCCTTCAACGAAGGCCACGGCGCCTCGCGCTTCGCACCGCTGCGCGGCGCCGACGGGCAGCCGCTGCACACCTACTACGCGGCCAGCACGCCGGAGTGCGCCTGCATGGAATCGCTGCTGCACGACGTGTCGCTGCAGCCGCCGGGCGTGTTCGAGGTGGCGCGGCTGGCGCACTACCACATGGCCACGCTGGAGCTCGATGCGCAGCTGCAGTGCGTGAGCCTGCACACCAAGGACCTGCCGCGCCTGGGCCTGACGCGGGCACAGCTCATCGATTCCCTGCCCAACGCCTACCCGCTCACGCGCGCGTGGGCGCAGGCGGCTTTCGACCAGCGTCCACAAGCGCAGGCCCTGAGCTACACGTCCCGGCGCGACGACGCGGGCCGCTGCCTGCTGCTGTGCCGCCAGCGCCTGCCCACGCCGCCGTTTCGCATCGTGGCCGACGAGCCGCTGGCCCTGGCGCCGCGGCGCCAGGACGTGCTGGCGCTGGTGCGCAGCCTGGGGGTGTGGGAGATCTGATTCGACGTGGCCGCGAACCCGGGCAATTTGCCCGCCCCCCGCCGTGGCACCTGCTCTGTCGCGCGTCCGCCCGCATGGCCACAGTGACGCCATCCCGTCACCGGCCCGCCGCGGCCCGCGTCCCATGCCATCCACACACCTGCACCGCGCCGCGCCGGCGCTCGCCCTGGCGCTGCTCCTGTCCACCGCCGCCCATGCCGCCGGCCACTGCGGCGGCACCTCGCCCGCCGACCCCGCCGCCAGCGACCCGCTGCGGCGCGAGGTCAGCACGCTCTCCATGGAGTATTGGGCGGACCAGCCCGCGGGCATGATCACTTGCAGCTACGGCTACTGGGCCGCCAAGTGCGGCGACTTCGAGGCCGCGCACAAGATCTTCGACAAGTGCATCGCCAAGGGCTACGGCGGCGCCATGATCTGGAAGGGCCTGCTGCTGGAGGACGGCTCCGGCGTGCCCCGCGACCCGGCCGCCGCCGCCGCCCTCTACAAGCGCGCCGCCGAAGGCAGCGGCGACGAGGACTACGCCGCCCTGGGCAGCCTGCACTACGCCTCGGCCCTCCACGAAGGCAACGGCGTGCCGCGCGACGAGGCCGAGGCCCGCAAGTGGTTCGAGCGCGCCGCCGCCCTGGGCAGCGAGGACGCCAAGACCTTCCTCCAGACCGGCCACCACACCGGCTCGCGCAACCAGCGCGGCGAGGGCGTGGGCACGCCCAATGGCGTCGTGGCCGCGGCCACCGCCAAGGCCCAGCGCCTGGTGCAGCAGGCCGCGCAGTCGCTGCCCGCGCTGCCGGACTGGTCGCTCGCCCTGGCCGCCGCGCTGGCCGCGCTCGTGGGCGCGGGCGCCTGGCACCAGCGCCGCCTGGCCCGCCCCGCCGCGCCGCGCGTGGCCGCGCCCCGCGCCCTCCACCGCACCGCGCAGGCCTGAAGACCATGCTCGCCACCGTAGACGGCGCCATGTACGGCGCCAGCCAGCTCTTCCTGCTGCCCGTGCTGCTGGGCATCGCGGCCCTGTTCGCCTACGCCTTCTTCGCCCTGGGCGCCTGCGTGGTGCAGGCGCTGCAGCGCCGCCGCGGCCAGCCCGCGGGTTTTGAATTGCACCAGGTCCGCGCGCAGCAGCCGCACCTGGACGCCGCCGCGCTGGAGCTGATGGCGCTGCGCCGGCTGGAGCTCGTCCGGGTGAGCACCCGCGTGGCGCCCATGCTGGGCCTGGTGGCCACCATGATCCCCATGGGCCCGGCCCTCAAGGCACTGGCCGACGGCCAGCTCGAAGCCGTCTCCCAGGGC
Organism: Azohydromonas lata; assembly: GCF_034427735.1. Taxonomy (NCBI): domain Bacteria; kingdom Pseudomonadati; phylum Pseudomonadota; class Betaproteobacteria; order Burkholderiales; family Sphaerotilaceae; genus Azohydromonas; species Azohydromonas lata. Next base: position 71,327 of record NZ_JAXOJX010000029.1, on the reverse strand, counting down.
CTGACCATGGCCTTCTCGGCCGTGATCCTGGCCCTCATCGCCGCGGCCATCACCTACACCATCGCCCAAGTGCGCCGCCGCTGGTACGCCACCGAGCTGCTGGCGCTGGCCGCCGCCGGGGAGGGCCGCGCGTGATCGCCGAACGCCTGCTCGCCGAGGAGGACGACGACCCCGTCCTCTCTCTCGTCAACCTCATCGACGTGTTCCTGGTCGTCATCGCCGCGCTGCTGCTGGCCATGGCCAGCCACCCGCTCAACCCCTTCAGCGCCGACAAGGTCACCGTCATACGCAACGCCGGCCAGCCCGACATGCAGGTCGTCATCAAGGACGGCCAGCGCGTGCAGCGCTTCCAGGCCGCCGAGGGCAGCACCGCCGCGGGCAGCGGCGGCGTCAAGGCCGGCGTGGCCTACCGCCTGGCCGACGGCTCCATGGTCTACGTGCCGGAATGAAATCTGCGCTGCGCCGGCCGCCGCGCGGCGGCGCTCGTGCAAGATGCGCGCCCCGATGAGCGCCCCGTCCACTTCACCCGCCGCCGATTCCCCCGCTGCCCCTGTGGACGCCACCGCGCAGCGTCCGCCGGTGCTGCTGCTGGGCCGCGCCCTGCGCTGGCGGCTGGGCGCCGCAGCGCTGCTGGTGCTGGCGCTGCTGGCCTGGGGCGACTGGCGCGAATGGCGCCAGCGCAACGTTCAGGCGCTGGCCAGCACCGCGGTACTGGCCACGCAGTTGCTGGCCGACGACCTGGCGCAGCACACCAGCGCCTTTGACCGCAGCACGCGCACCGTCACGCTGGAGCCCTTGCAGCTGCTGGCGCAGCGCGCACCCTTGTGCGCCGAGGTGGTGGACATCTACGGCCGCCAGCTCGATGCGGGCTGCCTGCCGCAGGTGGACGATCCCAGCGCGCTGTCGGCCCGCCTGGCGCGCGCGCTGGCCGGCGGCAGGCACGGCGCGTGGACACAGGCGCTCACCCTGACCACGTCCGAGGGCGTGAAGGTCGCCACGGTGGAGGTGCAGCCGCACTGGGCGCTGGAGGGCCGCCAGCTCTGGCAACGCTGGGCCTGGCTGGCCGCGGCAGCGCTTGCGCTGCTGGCTGCGCTGTGGCTGGTCTCACGCCTGGTGGCCCGCGCGCTGGCGCCGGCCAACCAGATCCTGGGTGCCTTGGGCCGGCTCTCGGCCGACGACTTGCAGGTGCGGCTGCCGCCCATGCGGCTGCGCGAGCTCCAGCACATCGGCCAGGGTTTCAACCGGCTCGCCGAGCACCTGGGTGAGCTGCGCCACCGGCAGCAGCAGCTCACGCTGCACCTGCTGCAGGCGCGCGAGGCCGAGCGCCGGCGCCTGGCGCGCGAGCTGCACGACGAGATGGGCCAAAGCCTGAGCGCGCTGCAGGCCGAGGCCGCCGCCATGGGCCTGATGACGCAGGCCTTGCCGCAGGCCGCCGCCAGCGCCCAAGCCATGGCCCGCACCACGGCGCAGCTCCTGGACGGGCTGCAGCGCGTGCTGGCCGACTTGCGCCCGCAGGCGCTGGACCGTTTTGGGCTGGCGGTGGCCCTGCAGTCGCTGGCCGCGCAGCCGCGCCGCCGCCCGGACGGCAGCGAGCTGCGGGTGCGGCTGAAGCTGCCCACGCCCTGGACGCCACTGCCGGCCGACCACGACGTGCACGTCTACCGCATCGTGCAGGAGGCGCTGACCAACACGCAGCGCCACAGCAGCGCCTGCACGGCCACCGTGGCGCTGCGGCGCGGCCCCGGCGGCCTGCTGCTGAGCGTGGCCGACGACGGCGTGGGCGCGCCGCAGCCGGCGTCGGCAGGCCATGGCCTGCTGGGCATGCACGAGCGTGTGCTGGCCTTGGGCGGCCGGCTGGATTGGGAGCAGCCCGCCGGCGGCGGGCTGTGTCTGCGCGTGTGGCTGCCGCTGGACAAGGCCTGCGACACCGCGGCCCTGGACGATGGGCCGCCGCCGCCGCAGGGGCTGGAAAAGCAAGATGACCCAGAGGAGATGAGGCCGTGATCCGAGTCATGCTGGTGGACGACCACGCCGTGGTGCGCGAGGGCTACCGACGCCTGCTGGAGCTGCAGGGCGACATGCAGGTGGTGGCCGAGGCCGGAGACGGCGCACAGGCGCTGCAGTACTGGCGCGAGCTGGAGGTGGACCTGGTGGTGGTGGACCTCGCGCTGCCGGGCCTGGGGGGGCTGGAGCTCATCGGCCGCTTGCGCCAGCGCGACGCCGAGGTGCGCCTGCTGGCCTTCAGCATGCACCGCGATCCGGTCTGGGCGGCGCAGGCACTGCGCGCCGGCGCGCTGGGCTACGTGACCAAGAGCAGCCCGCCGCAGGAGCTGATCCAGGGCGTGCGCCAGGTCAGCCAGGGCCGCCGCGTGATCAGCGCCGACATCGCCGGCGAGGTTGCGGCCCTGCTGCTGCAGCCCCAGCCGCCGGCCGCGCATGGCCTGTCGCCGCGCGAGTTCGAGGTCATGCGCGCACTGGTGGCCGGACGCAGCCCGCAGGACATCGCGCAAGCCCTGGCGCTGAGCGTCAAGACCGTCCACAACCTGCACTACCAGGTCAAGGCCAAGCTCGGCACCAGCAGCGACTTCGAGCTGGCGCGGCTGGCTTGGCAGAACGGGTGGACGGGAGGGTAGCGCGCGGCTGCGCCGCTGCGGCGCGGCCTCAGGCGCCGGCCTTCAACTCCCGCTCCATGCCGTCGATGCCGTCGGAAATCGCCTGCTTGACGAGGGCGGCAACGGCCTGGCTGTCTTGCGGCTGGGATTCGAAGTCGATGGTCCAGGCCACGACGGCCCGCCCGTCGTAGGAGTCGAATATCTCGACGGTGCCGCGGTAATGCGTGACCGGAAACGGAGAGGTTGTCCGCAGATAAATGAAACGCCTGCGGCTGTCGTCAACGGCCTCGATGAGATCCGTGATCTGCCCGCCTTCCAAGGTCATGTGGCGGTGGGCGCCGACGCCGCTGCCCTCCACGCGGCAGGTCTCGATAATGGGAAACCAGCGGTCCAGGCCGTCGATGCCGCGAATGGCCGCCCAAGCCTTTTCACTGGAAGTATCGAGTTTCTTGGTGATCGCTTGCTTGGTCAACATGGGTATATCCTTGTCTCAATTTGATGGGTTGTGAGTGTTTGCCTTCGTATTGGAAAGCGAGCACATTGTGGTTTTCGGTGCGCAACAGGGCTATTGGAATATTGCCTTTTCAGGCACGGGTAAAGTGCCCGTCCGCATAAAAATATAAAAGTGAAGCAGCCCAGTCGAAATGCTCGGCGCCCTGGCGGCTGGCCAAGCGTGCCTGATCAGGCAAATTGCCCGCGTCAGTAGGGGCAGCACGCCTTTCCAGCGTATTCGTAAAATTTCAGGGTCCGTGCCGGATACCATGACCAGGCTGGATTCATGTGAATCCTTGGGCCGGTATATGGACTCGGTGGCAACAAGAGCTCCGAATGCCGCGGGTTGAAAATTCGGGGAGTTTTGATGTCGGGCTGCAGTAAATCAGGCAACCATGCCATTGGAGGCGCGGCAACAGGGCAGTGGATGGCCCTGGTGATGGGATTCGCCCTGGCGCTGTGGTGCGTGCCGTCCTGGTCAGGCATCCTGCAGAAACCGGATATCGAGCGGCGCTTCGGCCATCCCTATCACGTGGAGGAAAAGCTTTCGGATATTCCCGTCTGGCCGCTGACCAGCCCGCTGGAGCATGAGGCCGGGCCCGTGCTCTACGTCTTCGAGTCCATCGATATCGCGCCCTTGCCGGGTTTCGAGGGCAATCCCATGAATTTCCTCATCGCCATCGACAGGAAGGGGAATTTCGTGGACGTGGAACTGCTGCAGCAACGCGAGCCCGTGTTCACCTTCCGCGATCTCGGTGGCCAGAAGGACAGGCCGCTGAAGGAATTCATTGCGCAATATCTTGGGCACAGCATTGCCGATCAATATCTGATCGCCCAGGACGCCGCACGCAACAAGAGCGGCGGCCCGCCTCGAAACCATGCCGGACAAACCATGCTGGATGGCGTCGCCAAGGCCACCACGTCCATTCGCATCATCAATCAAACCGTGCTGACCGCGGCCCTGGAGGTCGCGCGCGCCAAACTGGGTTTCGCGGACCAGAAACAGGCCGGCCCGCCCGCCCAGGTCAAGGATGAAATATTCGAGGTACAAAGCTTCGACGCGCTGATGCGGGACGGCTCCATCGGCCATTTGCGCCTGACCAATGCCGAAGCGGAAAAGCTTTTTGCCGGTACCGAGGGCGAGGGGCTGGATGCTTATGCCGCCGCTCACCCCGACAAAACCTTCGCCGAATTGTTCGTGGCTTATTTGAATGTGCCGACCATAGGGCAGGCCGTGCTGGGCAAGGAAGCCTATGCACAAACCATGGCGCGCAATTTCGACCATCAACATCTCTGGTGGATAGCCACCCGCGGACGCTTCACCCTCGTGGATGACGAATTCATCCCAGGCGCCCAGTCGCGCCGCCTGGCGCTGGCGCAGGACGGGCTGTTCCTGGAGTTCCGCGACCAGGGACTCGAACTCCGCCAGGCCGGCGGCCCCGGTGACTTGGGCGCATCGCGGGTGTTCGGCGTGAATGCCGATGCCAGCCTCGATCCGGGCCGGCCGGCCGAATTCAAGCTCACGTTCAGCCGGGCCAAGGGCACGGGGCTGCCCAGCATCACCTACAAGGCCGCCACGCTCACCTACGCACCACCGCAGCGGTTTTTCACCTTTCCGCCCAAGCGCTTGCCGCCATGGCTGCTCGCCTGGCAGGCGCGCGCGGTCGATATGGCCGTGTTGCTGGCGGCGCTGGGGGTGCTCAGCGTGGTCCTGGCCCGCCCGCGCTGGGTGTCCGCGTCGGCGCGGCGGCTCAGGCTGTTTCGCATGGGTTTTCTGGCCTTCACGCTGATTGACGTCGGGTGGCTGGCGCAAGGCCAGTTGTCCATCGTGCAGGTCACGGGCCTGATCAAGTCGCTCAGAGGCGGCCACGGGCTGTCGAACTTTCTGTACGACCCGGTCAGCCTGATGCTGATGGCCTTCACCGTCCTCTCGCTCTTCCTGTGGGGGCGGGGCGCCTTCTGTGGCTGGCTGTGCCCGTTCGGCGCCTTGCAGGAATTCGTGGGGCTGCTGGCACAGCGGCTGCGCCTGCCGCAACTGCGCTTGCCGCCGCGTCTGGCCCGCCGGCTGGAGCGGGGCCGGTACGCCGTCCTGGCCACGCTGGTCGTGGCGGCTGTCTTGTTTCCGACGCTGGGCGAGACGCTCAACGAGGTCGAGCCCTTCAAGACCTCCATCACGCTGGGCTTCGACCGCCCCTGGCCCTTCGTCGCGTACGCCCTGGCCGTGCTGCTGCTGGGCGCCGCGTACTACAAGTTCTTCTGCCGGGTGCTGTGCCCGCTGGGCGGCAAGCTCAGGCGGCTGAACTGGCTGCCGCGCCGCGCCGAGTGCGGCAAGCCCTGCCAGCGCTGCAAGGCGGCTTGCCGCTACGACGCCATCGAGCCCTCCGGCGAAGTGCGCTACGACAACTGCTTCCAGTGCCTGGACTGCGTGGGCATCTACCACGACGCACAGCGCTGCGTGCCCGTGATCGTCCACCAGCGCACCGGCAAGCGCCTGACCGTCCAGGTGGCGGCCGCGCCGGCGGCACTCCCCGCCGGGCCTGTGCCGGGCAAGGCATTGCCGCAGCGCGCCACCGGCACCCCATGACGCTCCACCCCGTACACACCATGCAAAGACGCACGCTTCTTTGGGCCGCGCTGGGCGGCCTGCCCTTCACCACCGCCCGCGCCGCAGCGCTGCCATGGCACAGCCGGCACCTGCAGGGCTTGGGCACCCACCTGCACCTGCAAGTGGCACATGCCCAACCCGCCCAGGCCGAGAAGGCGCTGTCGGCGGCACAAGCGGTGCTGCACGACATCGAGGCCGCCATGAGCCTGTTCCAGGCCGACAGCGAGCTGCAACGGCTCAACCGGGACGGCCGGCTGGCCCGTCCCAGCGCGCACCTGCTCAAGGTGCTGCGCGAAGCGCAATGGGTGGCCCGCCACAGCGCAGGGGCGTTCGACGTGACGGTGCAGCCGTTGTGGCTGCTGTCGGAGGCCGCCCGCCAGGCCGGCCGGCTGCCCACGGCCGCGGAACGCACGCAGGCCTTGTCGCTCGTGGGCTGGCAAGGCTTGAAGGTCACCGACCAGGCCGTCGAGTTCGCCCGCCCCGGCATGGCCGTCACCTTGAACGGCATCGCCCAGGGCTACGCGGCCGATGCCGTGCGGGCCACGCTCCAGGCGCACGGCATCGAGCACGCGCTCATCGATACCGGCGAATTCGGTGCCCTGGGACGCAATCCGCGCGGCCAGGACTGGACGCTGGGCGTGGAAGACCCGCACCGCGCCGGCCAGCTCATCACGGCCTTGGCCTTGGACGGCAACAGCCTGGCCACCTCCGCCGACAACCGCAGCGCCTTCACGCCGGACCATCGCCACCACCACATCTTCGACCCCTCCACCGGGGACTCGCCCTCCGGAATGAGCAGCATCACCGTGGCCGCCCGCAGTGCCATGCGGGCCGATGCGCTCACGAAAGTCATGTTCATGGCCCAGCCGGCGCTCATTCCACGGCTGGCCCAGCGCTGGCAAGTCGGCGTGCTGTGGGTCGATAAGCAGGGCCGCTGGGGAGCCACGCGCTCTTTGCGACTGGCCTGAGCAGCGCCGTCCTGCGCCGCCCGCCAGCCGATCAGGGCACGCCGGCCTGCTCCTGGGCGCTGCCGCCCGCGCGCCCCGTCAACCACTGCGTGATCAGCGCGGCCAGCGCCGCGATGTCGGCGGGCTTCACCAGGTGGTGGTCGAAACCCGCGGCGCGCGAGTGCGCCTGGTCGGCCTTTTGCCCGTAGCCGGTGAGCGCGATCACCAGCGACAGCCGCGTGGCCGGCAGCGCGCGCAGCCGCTGCGCCACCTCGAAGCCGTCCATGCCCGGCAGGCCGATGTCCAGCAGCACCACGTCCGGCTCGAAGGCCTTGGCCCGCTCCACCGCCTGCGGCCCGCTGTGCGCCGTTTCCACGCTGTGGCCCTCCATGCGCAGGAACAGGGCCACCGTGTCGGCCGCGTCCACGTTGTCGTCCACCACCAGCACCCGGCACACGGCCGGCGCCTGCGCGGGGTCGGCCTGCGGCGCCGGCTGCGGCGCGGGTGCGCCCACGCCGCTGAGGCAGGGCAGTTGCACCACGAACTCCGCCCCCTGGCCCGGCCCGGCGCTGCTGGCGTGCACCGTGCCGTGGTGCAACTGCACCAGTCGCTGCACCAGCGTCAGCCCAACGCCCAAGCCGCCCTGGCTGCGGTCCAGTGAGCGCTGGCCCTGCTCGAACAGCTCGAACACGTTGGGCAGCAGCGCCGGCTCTATGCCCATGCCGTTGTCGCGCACGCTCACCAGCGCCACGCCCTGGCGCACCTGCAGCGACAGCTCGATGAGCCCGCCCTCCTGCGTGTACTTGGCCGCGTTGTTGAGCAGGTTGGACACCACCTGCGACAGCCGCGCGAAGTCGCCGCGCAGCCACACCGGCTCGGCGGGCAGTTGCGTGGTCAGCCGGTGGCGGCGCCCGTCCAGCATGGGCCGCGCCGTCTCCACGCCATGCGCCACCACGGCCAGCAGGTCTATGGGCTTCAACTGCAGGCTGATCTTGCCCTGGCTGATGCGGGCCACGTCCAGCAGCTCTTCCACCAGCTCCGTCATGTGCCGCACCTGGCGGTCCATCACGTCCGTGGCCCAGGACATGCGCGGCAGGCCCGGCGGGGCGATGCGGCGTATCACCTCCACCGCGTTGCGTATGGGCGCCAGCGGGTTGCGCAGCTCGTGCGAGAGCATGGCCAGGAACTCGTCCTTGCGCCGGTTCAGCGCCGTGAGCTGCTCCTGGGCATGGCGCCGCTCCTCGATCTCGGCCTGCAGCGTGCGGTACAGCCGCGCGTTCTCGAAGGCCAGCGCCGCCCGCTCGGACAGGGACTTCAGCAGCTCCCTGTCCTCCAGCGCCGCCACGTACAGCGCCCCCAGCACGCGCTGGCCGTGCACCAGCGGCGTGACCACGCCCTCCGGCAGCGCGCTTGGGGTGGCGGCCGGGCCTTCGTCCAAGGCCTGGCAGGGGTCCACGCCCACGTCCTGCGGCTGGCGGCTCTCCAGGGCCCGCGCAAAGGCGCGGCGCACGCAGGGCGCCATGTCCTGCAGCGCGACGTCGGAGAACGCCGTGCCGTCCCCATCCTCGGCCGTGTCCTCGTCCTCATCCGCGTGCGTGCCCGTACCGCCGTCCTGCTCGCCGCGGCCCACCAGCAGCCGCTGCGGCGCGGCCTCGTCGTCGCTGCACAGCAGCAGCGCGGCGCAGGGGCTCAGCGCGGGCACCACCTGCTCCAGCAGCGCGCGCATGCCCACCCCGGCATCCAGCGAGGCGCTGAGCACGCCGCTCAGGTGCGACAGGAAATTGGAGCGCCACGTAGCGTGCTCCGCGGCACGGCGCGCGGCCTCGGCCGCGGCCAGCGCCACGCGCTGCTCGGCCTGGTGGCGCACGCGGCGCTGCATCACGTGCAGGTCCACGAACACCTGCACCTTGGAGCGCAGCACCTGCGGCACCACCGGGGACATGATGTAGTCCACCGCGCCCAGCTCGTAGCCGCGGTGTGTCTGCATCTCGTCGGCGTAGGCGGTGATGAAGATGATGGGCGTGTGCGCCGCGCGCTTGTACTGGCGGATCAGGCGTGCCGTCTCCAGCCCGTCCATGTCGGGCATGTTCACGTCCAGCAGGATCACGGCGAACTCGCGCCTGAGCACCTCGCGCAGCGCCTGCGCGCCGGAGTAGGCGGAGACGAGCTCCTGCCCCAGGTCCTCCAGCACCGCGCGGAACACCAGGTGCTTCTCCGCCAGGTCGTCCACGATGAGGATGCTGCTGGTGATGGCGTCCTCGTCCGCGGCCGGTGGGGGCGGCGTCGCGCCGGCAGGATTGAAGCTCATGGACACAGCCACCCCTTGAGCACGCTGAGCAGGTGCGACGGGTCCACGGGCTTGGACAGGTAGTCCCACGCGCCGGCTTCTATGCACTTCTGCCGGTCGCCCTTCATGGCCTTGGCCGTCACGGCCACCATGGGCAGCTCGCGCCCGCGCGGCAGGCGGCGGATGTGCTGCATGGTGGCCAGCCCGTCCATCTCCGGCATCATGATGTCCATCAGCACGATGTCTATGGCGGGGTCGCTCTCCACCATGCGTATGGCCTCGCGGCCGTTGTCGGCCGAGACGATCTCCATGCCGTGGTCGTCCAGCACGGTGGCCAGCGCGAAGATGTTGCGCATGTCGTCGTCGACGATGAGCGCCTTGCGCCCGCGCAGCGAGCGCCGCGCGCCGCCCACGGCCTCCACCGCCTGCGCCGCGGCCTCCGGCAGCTCCGCCGCGTTGCGGTGCAGCGCCACGCAGGCCTGGCCCAGCAGCTCCTGCGCGCTGGTGGCCGGCAGCAGGCGGAAACCCCCGCGCTGGCGCTGCCAGGGCCCGTCGTGCCTGCCCTCCGGCATCCACAGCACCACGGGCAACTGCAGCCCAAGCGGGTGCGACTCCATGGCCTCGCGCACGTCGCCCGGCGCCAGGCCGCCCAACCGCGCATCGGCCACCAGCGCGTCGGCCTCACGCAGTTGCGCGTGCAAGGCGGCGCCGTCCTGCGCGGCGACCAGCTCCACGTCGGGGCCCAGGGCCTGGGCCAGCGCCTGGCGGTCCTCGGGGTCCGGCAGCGCCACCAGCAGCCGCCGCGTGGGCCGCAGCGCGTACTGGTGCAGCGCGGCCAGCGCCTGGTCCAGCTCGTCACGCGACTGCAGCGGCTTGGCGATGAAGCGCAGCGCGCCGGCCTCCAGCGCCTGCTCGCGCGCGTCGTCGGTGGAGATCACGCACACCGGCAGGTGGCGCGTGCGCGCGTCGGCCTGCAGCCGCCGCAGGATGCGCCAGCCCGCCATGTCGGGCAGGTGGATGTCCAGCGTCACCATGGACGGCCGGTACTCGCAGGCCATGGCCAGGCCGCTGGCGCCCGTGGTGGCCACCAGGCCCTTGAAGCCGGCCTGCCGCGCCGACTCCAGCATCACCTTGGCGAAGCCCAGGTCGTTTTCCACGATGAGCAGCACCAGGTCGCCGCCCATCACGTGGCGGCGGTCGTCGTCGGCCAGGTTGTCGAAGGCGTCGGGCTCCACCTCCGGCGCGGGCAGCGGCCGCGCCGCCTCGGCCGCCGCGGCGGCCATGCGCGGCGGCGCGGGCCACGCGGCCTCGCGCGCGGGCAGCGCCGCGGCAGGCGCATCCGACGGCCGGTGCGCGCCGCGCGGGGCGCGCGAGGCGTTGAAGGCCTGCGGCAGGTACAGCGTGAAGGTCGAGCCCTCGCCCGGCGCGCTCACCAGGCGCAGCTCGCCGCCCAACAGACGGGAGAGCTCGCGGCTGATGGCCAGGCCCAGCCCCGTGCCGCCGTACTTGCGCGAGGTCGAGCCGTCGGCCTGCTGGAAGGCCTCGAAAATGATCTGCTGCTTCTCCGCCGGAATGCCTATGCCCGTGTCCGACACGGCAAAGGCGATCACGGGCCCCCCGGCGCGGCGCAGCTCTTCGTTCTCCGGCTGCCACCCCTGCGGCGCCGCGCCTATGCGCAGCCGCACATGGCCCTGGTGCGTGAACTTGAAGGCGTTGGACAGCAGGTTCTTGATGATCTGCTGCAGCCGCTTCACGTCGGTGAGCAGCGCCGCGGGCGCGTCCTCCGCGATCTCGATGGCAAAGCCCAGGTGCTTGGAGTCCGCGAAGTGGCGGAAGCTGCGCTCCACCGAGCGCTGCAAGTCGTCCAGCCGCAGCTCCGACAAGTCCACCGCCACCGTGCCGGACTCGATCTTGGACAGGTCCAGGATGTCGTTGATCAGCATCAGCAGGTCGTTGCCGGAGGAGTGGATGGTCTTGGCGTACTCCACCTGGCGCGAGGTCAGGTTGCCCTCGGCGTTGCGGCACAACTGGTCGGAAAGAATCAGCAGCGAGTTCAGCGGCGTGCGCAGCTCGTGCGACATGTTGGCCAGGAACTCCGACTTGTACTTGGAGGTCAGCGCGAGCTGCTCGGCCTTTTCCTCCAGCGCCTGGCGGGCCTGCTCCACCTCGCTGTTCTTGCGCTCCACCTCCTGGTTCTGGTGCGCCAGCAACTTGGCCTTTTCCTGCAGCTCCTGGTTGGTCTGCTGCAGCTCGTGGGCCAGCGACTGGGACTGCTTGAGCAAGTCCTCCGTGCGGGTGTTGGCCTCTATCGTGTTGATGACGATGCCGATGGACTCGGTGAGCTGGTCCAGGAAGCCCTCGTGCACCGGGTTGAAGCGCTGCAGCGAGGCCATCTCCAGCACGCCGCGCACGCGGCCCTCGAAGATGATGGGCAGCACCAGCACGTCCAGCGCCGCGGTCTCCGACAGGGCCGTGGCGATGCGGAAGGAAACCGAGGGCACGTTGGTCAGCAGGATCTTCTGCTTGTCCAGCGCGCACTGGCCCACCAGGCCCTCGCCCAGGCCGATCTCCTTGCCGTGCAGCCCCTGGCCGCTGGAGGCGTAGCTGGCAAACAGCTTCAGCCGGGCCTGCTGCGGCGCGCCGCTGAGCACGTAGAACTCGGCCTGCTGCGCGCCCACCACCGGGGCCAGCTCCGACAGGATCATCTGTCCCACCGTCACCAGGTCGCGCTGGCCCTGCAGCATGCGCGAGAACTTGGCCAGGTTGGTCTTGAGCCAGTCCTGCTCGGTGTTCTTCTGCGTGGTGTCCTTGAGGTTGCGGATCATCTCGTTGATGGTGTCCTTGAGCGCCGCCACCTCGCCCTGCGCCTCCACCGTGATGGAGCGCGTGAGGTCGCCCTTGGTCACGGCCGTGGCCACTTCCGCGATGGCCCGCACCTGCGTCGTGAGATTGGCCGCGAGCTGGTTGACGTTCTCCGTCAGGCCCTTCCACGTGCCGGAGGCGCCCGGCACCTTGGCCTGGTTGCCCAGCTTGCCTTCCACGCCCACCTCGCGCGCCACGGTGGTCACCTGGTCGGCAAAGGTGGCCAGCGTGTCCGTCATGGAGTTGATGGTGTCGGCCAGCGCGGCGATCTCTCCCTTGGCCTCCACGGTGAGCTGCTGCTTGAGGTCGCCGTTGGCCACCGCCGTCACCACCTTGGCGATGCCGCGCACCTGCGAGGTCAGGTTGCCGGCCATGAAGTTCACGTTGTCGGTGAGGTCCTTCCACACCCCGGACACGCCCTTGACCTGCGCCTGGCCGCCCAGGCGGCCCTCGGTGCCGACCTCGCGCGCCACGCGCGTGACCTCGGCCGCGAAGGACGAGAGCTGGTCCACCATGGTGTTGATCACGTTCTTGATCTGCAGGATCTCGCCGCGCACGTCCACGGTGATCTTCTGCGTCAGGTCGCCGCCGGCAATGGCGGCCGAGACCTTGGAGACGTCGCGCAACTGCACCGTGAGGTTGGCGGCCATGGAGTTGACGCTCTCGGTGAGATCCTTCCAGGTGCCCGCCACGCCCTGCACGTCCGCCTGGCCGCCCAGGCGGCCCTCGGTGCCCACCTCGCGCGCCACGCGCGTGACCTCGGCGGCGAAGGAGCGGAGCTGGTCCACCATGGTGTTGACCGTGTTCTTCAGCTCCTGGATCTCGCCCTTCACGTCCACCGTGATCTTCTTGGACAGGTCGCCCGCCGCGACGGCCTTGGTCACGTCGGCGATGTTGCGCACCTGCGAGGTCAGGTTGCCGGCCATGGAGTTGACCGATTCGGTCAAGTCCTTCCACGTGCCGGCCACGCCCTGCACGTCGGCCTGGCCGCCGAGCTTGCCCTCGGTGCCCACCTCGCGCGCCACGCGCGTGACCTCGGCGGCGAAGGAGCGCAGCTGGTCCACCATGGTGTTGATGGTGTTCTTGAGCTCCAGGATCTCGCCCTTGACGTCCACCTCGATCTTCTTGGACAGGTCGCCCTGCGCCACGGCGGTGGTGACGTCGGCGATGTTGCGCACCTGGCTGGTGAGGTTGGAGGCCATGGAGTTGACGGAGTCCGTCAAGTCCTTCCACGTGCCGGCCACGCCTTTGACGGTGGCCTGGCCGCCGAGCTTGCCCTCGGTGCCCACCTCGCGCGCCACGCGCGTGACCTCGGCCGAGAAGTCGCTGAGCTGCGCCACCATGGTGTTGATGGTCTGCGCCGCGCGCAGGAACTCGCCCTCCAGCGGCCGGCCGTCCACCTCCAGTGCCATGCTCTTGGACAGGTCGCCCTGCGCCACGGCGCCGATCACGCGCGCCACTTCCGAGGTGGGGTGCACCAGGTCGTCGATGAGCGCGTTGATGCAGTCCACCGACTCGGCCCAGAAGCCGCGCGAGGCGCGCACCGAGGCGCGCTGGCGCAGCCGTCCTTCCTTGCCCACCACCTGGCGCAGCCGGGCCAGCTCGCGCGCCATGTGGGCGTTCTGTTCCACCACCTGGTTGAACACGTCCGAGACGCGGCCGGCCACGCCGGTCCAGTCCAGCGGCAGCCGCGCCTGGGCGTTGCCGTCGCGCAGCTCGGTGAGCGCCACCAGCAGCGCGGTGAGCTCGCCGGCGGGCTGCAGGTTGGGGTCCTCGGCAATCTTCATCATGGGACCTCCTTCAAGTCCACGTTGCCGTGCCCCGGGGCGCGCTGCACTGGCGCGCCCTCGGGGGCGGCGCTAGCTCGTCACGCCCGCCAGGTCCAGCAGCCCTTGCAGCGGGATGTGGACCCAGGCCGGCCGGTTGTCCAGCTCGTACCTCAGCTCGTACAAGGCCTTCTCCAGCTCGTAGAGCGCCAGCAGCGGCGCACCGGCCGCTTCGGCCCCGCCGGCTTCGACCAGCTCCGCCGTGCGCGCCACCTCGTCGTAGCCGCGCAGGAAATGCCCGCGCGACTCCTGCTGCCAGCGCCGCGCCACGGGGGCCAGGGCCTGCAGCTCGGCATCGCTGGTGGCGGCCGAGCGCAGGGCCGACAGCGCAGCGTAGTCGAAGGAGCGCAGCATCCCGGCCACGTCGCGCAGCGGCGAGCGCTTGGCGCGGCGCTCCTCCAGCGTACGCCCGGGCTCGCCCTCGAAGTCGATGATCACGAAGTCGTTCTTCGTCACCAGGACCTGGCCCAGGTGGTAGTCGCCGTGGTGGCGCGACCTCATGGCCATGGGCGGCAGCGCGGGCGTGGCCAGGTGCTTGTGCAGCCCGGCCTGGTGCTGCAGCAGCGACTGCGCCAGCGGCTGCGCCGCCGCGGGCAGCGTGGGCAGGCGATCGCGCAACTGGTCCATGCCGTGCTTGAGGTCGTCGCGCACGCGGTGCAGGTCGGCCTGCACGTCGTCCTCGGTCAGCGGCTCGGGGTCGAAGGCGAGGTTGCCCGTGCGCAGCGCGAAGGCCTGGTGCAGCTCGGCCGTGCGGCGGCCCAGCGTGCGCGCGCGCTCCTCGAAGGCCGCGTGCGCGTCCTGCGGCTCGGGCTCGCTGTGCCCAAGCCGCAGCTCCAGGTGGCGGCGCAGGTACTCGGTGCCCAGCGTCCAGCCGTCGCCCTGGTTGTTCACGTAGCCCTGCAGCACGGCCAGCGTCACGGGCGTGCCGTCCTCGGCCACGTACTCCAGCGAGCCGGCCAGCGGCGCGCAGTGCGGGAACTGGGCCACCTCGGTGAGGAAGCGCGTGACCTCCAGCTCCGGGTTGTGGCCCGGGCGCAGGCGGCGAATGCCCTTGAGCAGGAACTGCTCGGCTATCTGCACGATGGTGTTGCTGCTTTGCGCCAGCGGCCGGCCTATGGGCAGCGTGGGCAGCTCGCCCGTCTCGGCATAGGCCTTGAGCAGCGGGCTGCCGCGGAAGTTCATGCGCCCGCGCGAGGTGGGCAGCGTGGTGTCGTCGGCCATGGTGGCCAGCACGGAACGCACGAAGCGCTCGTCGCCGAAGGCGTCGCCCATCACGCCCACCTGCGCCTGCTGGCGCACGCGCGCCACGGCGTTGACGGCCAGCAGCCGCGTGCGCTCCTCGTCGCGCTCCTCCCAGGACAGCGACAGCGGCACGAAGTAGTGCACCGGCTCCGGCAGCCCCTGCAGCTCCAGCAGCGGGATGAGCCAGGACTCGTCGTCGCGCTGCCACAGCCAGTGGTCCAGGAGCGTGGCGCGCGTGAGGTGCACGCCCTTGCTGGCGTACCAGCGCTGGTTCTCGATGAAGCGCGGCAGCAGCACGGTCTCGAACTGGTTGCGCGTGCGCGTGGCCAGCGCCGCGCGCCAGGGGCCGACCTGGTCCGCGAACAGGCTTTGCCAGCCGTTGGAGAACACCAGCACGGGCAGCTCCTCGGAGGGCAGCAGCTCCGTGTGCCAGGCCGGCGCCTCGGCGTCGGCGCTCAGGCGGAACCAGTAGAAGCCGTGCGCCGCCAGCGTGAGCAGGTAGGGCAGCTCGCCTATGGGCGGGAAGGCCGTGCGCCCCATCATCTCCACCGGCACGCGGCCCTTGAAGGCCGCCAGGTCCAGCTCCGCCGGCTGCGCCGTGCGGGCGAGGTTGGCCACGCACAGGATCACGTCGTCGCCATGCTCGCGCAGGTAGGCCAGCACCTTGCGGTTGCCGGGCTTCAAGAAGCGCAGCGAGCCGCGGCCGAAGGCTTGCGTGGACTGGCGCACGGCCAGCAGCCGGCGCATCCAGTGCAGCAGCGAGGAGGGGTCGCGCTGCTGCGACTCCACGTTGACCGCTTGGTAGCCGTAGATGGCGTCCATGATGGGCGGCAGGTACAGCCGCTGTGGGTCGGCGCGGCTGAAGCCGGCGTTGCGGTCCGGGCTCCACTGCATGGGCGTGCGCACGCCGTTGCGGTCGCCGATGTAGACGTTGTCGCCCATGCCCAGCTCGTCGCCGTAGTAGACGATGGGGCTGCCCGGCATGGACATGAGCAGGCTGTTCATGAGCTGGATGCGGTCGATGTCGTTGTCCAGCAGCGTGGCCAGCCGCCTGCGTATGCCCACGTTGATGCGCCCCTGCGGGTCGGCGGCGTAGGTGTTGTACATGTAGTCGCGCTCGCGGCTGGTGACCATCTCCAGCGTGAGCTCGTCATGGTTGCGCAGGAACACCACCCACTGGCAGTTGGCCGGGATCTCCGGCGTCTGGCCCATGATCTCCACGACCGGGAAGCGGTCCTCCTGCGCGATGGCCATGTACATGCGCGGCATCAGCGGGAAGTGGTAGCAGGCGTGGCACTCGTCGCCGTCGCCGAAGTACTCGCGCACGTCCTCCGGCCACTGGTTGGCCTCGGCCAGCAGGAAGCGGCTGCCGTACTCCGCGTCCAGCGCCGCCCTCAGGCGCTTGATGAGGACGTGCGTCTCCGGCAGGTTCTCGTTGTTGGTGCCCTCGCGCTCCACGAGGTAGGGAATGGCGTCCAGCCGGAAGCCGTCCACGCCCATGTCCAGCCAGAAGCGCATCACGTCCAGCACCGCATCCATCACCAGCGGGTTGTCGAAGTTGAGGTCGGGCTGGTGGCTGAAGAAGCGGTGCCAGAAGTAGGCGTTGGCCACCGGGTCCCAGGTCCAGTTGGACACCTCGGTGTCGGTGAAGATGATGCGCGTGCCCTGGTACTTCTGGTTGGTTTCGCTCCAGACGTAGAAGTCCCGCTCCGGCGTGCCGGGGGCTGCGCGGCGCGCGCGCTGGAACCAGGGGTGCTGGTCGGAGGTGTGGTTGATCACCAGCTCCGTGATCACGCGCAGGCCCCGCTCGTGCGCCGCATCCAGCATGCGCTTGAAGTCGTCCAGCGTGCCGTAGGACGGGTGGATGCTCTTGTACTCGGCGATGTCGTACCCGTCGTCGCGCAGCGGCGAGGGGTAGAAGGGCATCAGCCACAGGGTGTTGACGCCCAGGTCCTTGACGTAGTCCAGCCGCGCCGTGACGCCGTTGAAGTCGCCCACGCCATCGTCGTTGGAGTCGAAGAAGGCCTTGACGTTGAGCTGGTAGATGACCGCATCCTTGTACCAAAGGGATGCATCCTCGGCCGGCGCGTCCTGCACCAGCGGGTCGGGAAGGGTGAGACGGCGTGCATCCATGCGGTGATCAGCCTTCGAAAGTGAAGAAATCGCGTTCGCTGCGCCGCGTCTGGCGGACCACGAAAACGTGCGCGGGCGTGTGGTTCGGGTCAAGCTGCACGAAGTTGCGGCCGTTGCGCCACGTGAATCGTTGCTGGCTCAACAGGTCGTGCACGGTGTAGTCGGTGTCGGGCTGTATGCCCAGGGCCTGCAGGTTCACGTCCACCATGCCGGACTGCACGTTGTCGGGGTCCAGGTTGACCACGGTGAGCACGGTGTTGCGCCCGTCCGGCGTGCGCTTGGCGTAGGCGATGAGGTGCTCGTTGTCCACGGGCATGAAGCGCAGCGAGCGGTTGTCGTGCAGCGCGGCGTTGTCGCGGCGTATGCGGTTGACCAGCCCGATGAACCACTGCAGCGAGTCCTCGCGCTCCAGGTCCCAGTGGCGAAGCTGGTACTTCTCGGAGTCCAGGTACTCCTCGCTGCCGGGCTTCACGGGGCGGTTCTCCATCAGCTCGTAGGCCGGGCCGTAGATGCCGTAGCTCGCGCACAGCGTGGCGGCCAGCACCAGGCGCTGCATGAACACCGAGCGCGGGGCGTGGTGCAGGTGCTCGTTGAGGATGTCGGGCGTGTTGGGCCAGACGTTGGGCCTGAACCAGTGGTAGCCCGGGCCTTGCGACAGCTCGGTGAAATACGCCGTCAGCTCGGCCTTGGTGTTGCGCCAGGTGAAGTAGGTGTAGGACTGGCTGTAGCCCAGCTTGGCCAGCCGGTGCATGACCTTTGGGCGCGTGAACGCCTCGGCCAGGAAGATGACGTCCGGGTGCTCGCGCGTGATCTCGCTGATGCACCACTCCCAGAACGCGAAAGACTTGGTGTGCGGGTTGTCCACGCGGAACACCTTGACGCCGCGCGCTATCCAGAAGTCGAAGATGCTCTTGAGCTCCTGCCACAGCGCGCGCCAGTCGTCCGTCTCGAAGTTGAACGGGTAGATGTCCTGGTACTTCTTGGGCGGGTTCTCCGCGTACTGCACCGTGCCGTCCGGCCGCCAGCGGAACCACTGCGGGTGCTCCTGGACGTAGGGGTGGTCCGGCGCGCACTGCAGTGCGATGTCCAGCGCGATGTCTATGCCCAGCCGGCCAGCGGCCTGCACCAGCTCGGCGAAATCTTCTTCCGTGCCCAGCAGCGGGTGGATGCTCTTGTGCCCGCCCTCGGCCGCGCCTATGGCCCAGGGGCTGCCCACGTCCTGCGGACCCGCCACCAGCGTGTTGTTGGGCCCCTTGCGCTTCTCGCGCCCAATGGGGTGAATGGGCGGGAAATACAGCACGTCGAAGCCCATGGCGGCCACGTAGGGCAGGCGCTGGATGACGTCCTTGAACGTGCCGTGGCGGCCGGGCTGGTCCGATGCCGAGCGCGGGAACAGCTCGTACCAGGTGGAAAAGCGCGCCCTGAGCCGGTCGGCGAAGAGCGGCCGCTCGGGGAAGCCCACCGCGAAGCGCTTGTCCGGATAGGCGTCGGCCAACTGGTTGAGGCGCTCGTCCAGCGCCAGCGCCTTGAGCGCGTCGGGGTCGGCCGTGTCGGCCTCCAGGCGCAACTGCTCGGCCCAGGAGCGCAGCGCCTGGGCGTCGCCGGTCGTGGTGGCCTCGCCGCTTTCGGCCCGTGACGCGGCACCCTCGATCAGCTCCGCGCCCACCTTGGCGGCGATGCGGATGTCGGCCTCGTCCACGCGGCGGTTGAAGTCGTGGCGCCAGGAACTGAAGGAGTCCACCCAGGCCGTGACGCCGAAGAAGTAGCGCCCCGGGTGCGGGAAGCAGACCTGGGCATGCCACTCGTCGTTGAAGCTCTGCGCCATCTCCACGTGGTGCGTGGCCGCGTCGGCCTCGGCGCGCCAGTGCAGTTGCACGCGCAGCCTGTCGTGCCCGTCGGTGAAGGCGTGCGCGCTGAGCGTGACGGGCTCACCGGCGATGCACTTGCCGGCAAAGCGGCCGCCGTCCACCTGCGGCACCACGGCGTCCACGATGACGCGCACGCGCCCATCGCCCGGCGGCGGCAGCGAGGACACGCCGGCCTCGGCGCGCGGCAGCAGCAGCTCGCCCGCGGACAGCGGTGCCGCGGCCTGGGCCGCAGCGGACTTGCGCGGCGCGCTGCTGCGCTTGCGCGCCGGCTTGGTTTGGGCCTCAACCGTGGGCGTCTGGGCCGGGGTTGACGTTGCGGACTTGCGGGTTGTTGTCGCCATAGCTCTCGTGCTGCAAAACGATGACTGCCAGGGGAGGCAGGACGACGCGTATCGAGTGCAACTGCCCATGCGCGGGCAGCGGCGAGGATTCGATGCGTCCCAAGTTGCCCCACCCCGACCCGCCGTAGGGTTCGGCGTCGGTGTTGAGGAGCTCGCGCCAGACGCCGCGAGCGGGCACGCCCAGCAGCACGTTCTCGCGCGGCACGGGCGTGAAGTTGCAGGCCACCAGCAGCGGCTTGGCATCGCGCCGCGCGGGGCGGCGCAGGAAGGCCAGCAGCGAGCGTTCGCTGTCCTGGGCCTCCAGCCACTGGAAGCCTTCCCAGCCGAAGTCCAGCTCGTGCAGCGCGGGCTGGCTCTTGAGCAGGGCGTTGAGGTCGGCCACCAGGCGCTGCACGCCGGCGTGCAGGGGCTGCTGCGTCAGCCCCCAGCTCAGCTCGCCCTCGTGCGTCCATTCGCGCCACTGGCCGAACTCGCCGCCCATGAACAGCAGCTTCTTGCCCGGGTGCGTCCACATCCAGCCCAGCAGCGCGCGCAGGTTGGCGAATCGCTGCCAGTCGTCGCCGGGCATCTTCTGGATCAGCGAGCCCTTGCCGTACACGACCTCGTCGTGCGACAGCGGCAGCACGAAGTTTTCGCTGAAGGCATAGACCAGCGAGAAGCTGAGCTTGCCCAGGTGGTGGCCGCGGTGCACCGGGTCTTCCTGCATGAAGGCCAGGGTGTCGTGCATCCAGCCCATGTTCCATTTCATGCCGAAGCCCAGGCCGCCCATGGACGTTGGGCGCGACACCATGGGCCAGGCGGTGGACTCCTCGGCGATGGTCTGCGTGTCCGGGAACTCGCGGTAGACGGCCTCGTTGAGCCGGCGCAGGAAGGCGATGGCCTCCAGGTTCTCGTGGCCGCCGTGGATGTTGGGAATCCACTCGCCGTCGCGGCGCGCGTAGTCCAGGTACAGCATGGAGGCCACCGCGTCCACGCGCAGCGCGTCGATGTGGTAGCGGTCCAGCCAGAACAGGGCCGAGGAGATGAGGAAGCTCGCCACCTCGCCGCGCCCGTAGTTGAAGATGCTGGAGTTCCACTCGGGGTGGAAGCCCTGGCGCGGGTCGGCGTGCTCGTAGAGGTGGGTGCCGTCGAAGAACTGCAGCCCGTGCGCGTCGGTGGGGAAGTGCGAGGGCACCCAGTCCAGGATCACGCCGATGCCGGCCTCGTGCAGGTGGTCCACGAAGTACATGAAGTCCTGCGGCGAGCCGTAGCGGGACGTGGGCGCGAAGTAGCCGGTGGTCTGGTAGCCCCAGGAGCCGTAGAAGGGATGCTCGGTCACGGGCATCAGCTCCACGTGCGTGAAGCCGAGCTGCCGCACGTAGTCGGCCAGGTCGCGCGCGAGCTCGCGCCAGCCCATGGGCGCGCCGCTTGGGCGGCGCCAGGAGCCGGCGTGGACTTCGTAGATGGACATGGGCGCGTCCAGCGCGTTGCGGCGCCCGCGCTCCTGCATCCAGGCCTGGTCGCGCCACTCGTAGTCCAGGCGGGTGATGCGCGAGGAGGTGTCCGGCGGCAGCTCGGACGTCAGCGCTAGCGGGTCGGCCTTGTCCACGGCGTCGCCGTTTTGGCCGACGACACGGTACTTGTAGCGCTGGCCCGGCTGCGCGATGCCCACCGACACGCGCCAGACGCCGCTGTCGTCCTGCTGCGCCATGGGGTCGGCGTCGGGGTTCCAGCCGTTCCAGTCGCCGATGACGCTGACGTGGCGCGCGTTGGGCGCCCACACGGCGAAGTGCACGGTGCCCTGCTCGTCCAGCCGGGCGCCCAAGTGCTCGTACAGGCGCGCGTGCGTGCCCTCGCGGAAGAGGTAGCGGTCCTGCTCACCCCACATGGCGAAACGCTCCCGCACCTTTTTTGCGGCCAATCGTTCCACCAGCGCGGGCTGTAGAGCCCGTGCGGCGAGAGGAGAGGGAGGAGATACAGGGATTCGTGAACGGATTGGGCGGCATGGCTCTCGTCTTGACGCTCGTTGGAGCGCCGCCATGCCGCAATGCGTGTGCCCACGCGCAGGCGAAGGTGTTACAGGGCGCTTATTCGACGCCCGGGACAATCACCGGGGGGACTGTGCGCGTGCACCGATGGCGCCTGGACGTCGGCGGGCCTGGGTTGCTGGCCATTACCTTTGGCAACAAGCTTCTGCCAGGGAGGCGCTTGGGCGAATGGGGCCGGATTTAAGAAGCCACGGCTCCGCGTTTACCCTGATGCCGCTTAGAATGCGGCGACGCCCTGAGCAAACGGGGCGCCTGTCTTGCGTCTTCCATCCGATTCCGTTACGCGTGCAACTGCCCGGGCCACGTTCCTGCCGATTTCCGAGCATTCGCCAGCCTCTTTACTGGGTGCTGGCGCTGCTGCTTGGGGCATGGTGGGCGTTGGGTTCCGTCCCGGCGGATGGGCGGGCGGGCCTGGCGGCCTGGTGCGGGATCGGGCAGGGGTGCGAGCTGCTGGCGGCGTCCGCCATGCCCCTGGGGGTGCAGCCGCATTGCGAGCAGGCGTGCGTGTCGCCGCCTGTCATGGTTGCGCGGCAAACGGCCTGGACGGTGGACGCAGGTCCTGCCGGGCCTGAGCGCCCGCATCCGCTCACCGTGGACCTGGAGCATGAGCAGCCTGACTGTGCGCTGCCCCCGGCCATGCCTGATTGTTCCGTCGTCCTGCCCGTAGCGCGGCCGCTGTACGCGCCCGCGGGCATTTACGCCGCGCCGCAGCGCGGCTTGGCGAGACCGCCCGACCTGGGCTGATCCTCGCGTCCGGCGCCCGTGGTTCGCGGGCCAGCCCGGCTTGATCACCTCCTGCTTTTTCGCTGCCTGATCCTGGCCGCGCGCCGCCGTGCGCGCCGTGGCCCGGGATGGGTTCTCCGTTGCCCCGGCCTGCATCCACGCGGGGCCTGGGCGGCTCGTCATCGTCCCATTCATGTACCCAAACCCTACGGGCAGGCGCTTGCCTGCAACTTCCGTGTTCGCTGGCCGCTGCAGGCGCTTGTTGTGGGCCGGCGCGCTGGCCGCGCTGCTGGCCGGCACGGGCGGGGCGGCTCATGCCCAGCCGGCAGAGCCGCCGTCCTATCAGCTCGATCAGCTCCTGGCCTTGGCCCGCGCCTCACATCCCGTGCTGGGCGCCGCGCATGCACGCGTGGATGGCGCGCAGGCCGCCGTGCGCAGTGCCGCCGCGCTGCGCAATCCGGAGCTGGAGCTGTCGACGGGCCGCAACCGTGCGCGCATGGACGGTGCGGCGCCGGGGTCCACCTTCAGCGTTTCGGTCACGCAGCCCATCGAGCTCCCGGCGTTGCGCCAGGCGCGCGTGCAGGCTGCCGAGGCCGCCCTGGAGGGCAGCCGTGCGGGTGCGGGCAGCCTGGCGCTGGACCTGCTGGCCGAGGTGCAGCGCCGTTATTACGCGGTGCTGCGCAGCGAGGCCGAGCTGGGCAATGCGCGCGACGACCTGGCACTGGCCAACCAGATCCGCGAGCGCGTGGCCGTGCGCGTGGACAGCGGCGAGGCGCCGCGCTATGAGCTGGTGCGCGCCGACACCGAGCTGCTCAATGCGCAGCGCGTGCTGCGCGTGGCGGAGCTGCGCGTGCGGCAGGTGCGGCACGAGCTGCGCCGCCAGGTCGGCCCGGGGCTGCCCGCGGAGTTCCAGTTGGCGCCCGCTGCGGACGATCCGCTGGCCGGCGGCGTGCCGCCGCCCCTGGAGCAGATGCAGGCCGTGCTGCTGGCGCGCCATCCCGAGCTGCTGGCCGCGCGCGCGGAGTTGCGCGCTGCCCAGGCGCGGCTGGGCGTGGAGCGGCAGGCGCGGCTGCCCAGCTTCGCGTTGCGCGCGGGGGTGGATCGCGAGCCCGATATCCAGGGGCATCGCGTGGGCCTGGTCATGAGCGTGCCCCTGCTGGACCGCCGCGTGGGGCCCATCGCCGAGGCCGAGGCCGAGCTGCGCCGCCTGAGCCATGCGCTGGCCGACCGCGAGCTGCAATTGACCCAGCAACTGGAGGCCGCGTGGCAGCAGCACCAGATTGCCGCCGGCCAGGTCGTTGCGCTGGACAGCGGCATCTTGCGTCAGGCGCAGAACGCCATGCGCATTGCCGAGGCGGCCTACCGCAGCGGCGAGCGCGGAATCCTGGAGTGGCTGGATGCGCAGCGCGCCTTCCGCCAGGCGCGCAACGACCTGGATGCCGCCCGCTACGAGCTGCGCGCGGCCCGCGTCGAGCTGGACCGCCTCCAAGGCCTGCAGGTCGCCGACCTGTGAGCCGCCCGTCTTCCATTCCTTTAAAGCCTTGCGCAATCCATCCATGAACATTTCCGTTTCGACGCGCTGGCGCGCGGTCCCGTTGGCCCTCCTGTGCGCCCTGGGCGCTGCCGGCCTGAGCGCTTGCCTGTCCGAATCGCAGGCCGACACCACCGTGGCTGTCGCCAAGCCTGCCGCGCCGGTGGACCCGCTGGTGGTGCGGCCCAGCGCCGCGCTGGTGCCGCGCATGAAGGAGGCGCAGGTGGCGCTCACGCCCGTGACCGAGCCGCTGCAGGTGGCCGCGCGCATCGACTTCGACGAGCAGACCGTGGCGCGCATAGGCGCCGCCGTCACCGGCCGCATCACGGAGCTGCA
This sequence comes from Azohydromonas lata, assembly GCF_034427735.1. Classification (NCBI taxonomy): domain Bacteria; kingdom Pseudomonadati; phylum Pseudomonadota; class Betaproteobacteria; order Burkholderiales; family Sphaerotilaceae; genus Azohydromonas; species Azohydromonas lata. Next base: position 47,495 of record NZ_JAXOJX010000029.1, on the reverse strand, counting down.
TGCCCTGCCCGGGCAAAGCGTGCGCGCCGGCCAGGTGCTGGCCCAGTTGCACAGCGCCGAGCTGGCCGCCGCGCAGCTGGCACTGCTCAAGGCCAACGCGCAGCGCGAGATGGCGGCCAAGGCCGTGGAGCGCGCGCGCATGCTGCTGGCGTCCGACGTCATAGGCAGCGCCGAGCTGCAGCGCCGCGAGAACGAGCTGTCCGTGGCCGAGATCGAGCGCCGCGCCGCGGCCGACACGCTGCGCGTCATGGGCGTGCCGCCGCAGGCCAAGGTGGATGGCGTCATCAACTCCAGCTCCTCCATCGTCTCCACCACCAGCGGCGTGCTGGTAGAGCGGCGCGTCAACCGCGGGCAGGTGGTGCAGCCGGCGGACGTGCTGTTCACGGTGGCCGACCTCTCCAACGTGTGGGTGGTGGCGCAGGTGCCCGAGGCCGAAAGCGCGCGCGTGCGCGCCGGCCAGGCGGTGCGGGTGTCCATTCCCTCCAACGGCATGGAGCCCCTGGAGGGGCGCATCGACTGGGTGGGCGACACCGTCAACCCCGAGACCCGCACCGTCACCGTTCGCACCGAGCTGCCCAACCCCAAGCGGCTGCTCAAGCCGGAGATGCTGGCCACCATGGCCATAGAGCCGCTGCCCGTGCCGCGCCTGGTGGTGCCCTCGGCCGCCGTTGTGCGCGAGGACAACGCCGACCACGTCTTCGTCCGCCAGGGCCCCGCCGGCACCTACCGCCTCACGCGCGTGCAGCTGGGCGACGAGGTGGGCGGACTGCGCGTGGTGCAGGGCGGGCTGCAGGGCGGCGAGAGCATCGTCGTCGAAGGCAGTTTCCACCTCAACAATGAGCGCAAGCAGACCGGGGTGGAGGGCTGATGGTCGAATCGCTGATCCGACAGGCGCTCGCGCAGCGCCTGGTCGTCGTCGTCGTGGCGGTGATGCTGCTGGCCTTCGGCCTGGACGCGGCGCGCAAGCTCTCGCTGGACGCCTTCCCCGACGTCACCAACGTGCAGGTGCAGATCGCCACCGAGGCTCCGGGGCGAAGCCCCGAGGAGGTGGAGCGCTTTGCCACCGTGCCCGTGGAGATGGCCATGACCGGCCTGCCGGGGCTGGAGGAAATGCGCTCGCTCAACCGGCCGGGCCTGTCCCTCATCACGCTGGTGTTCACGGACGCCACGGACGTGTACTTCGCGCGCCAGCTGGTGATGGAGCGGCTCATAGAAACCGGCAGCCGGCTGCCGCCGGGCATCGTGCCGGTGCTGGGCCCCGTCTCCAGCGGCCTGGGCGAGATCTACCAGTACACGCTGCAAGGGCCCAACGACGGCCAGCGCGCGCTCACGGCCGAGGAGCTGACCGAGCGCCGCACCGTGCAGGACTGGGTGGTGCGGCCGCTGCTGCGCACCATTCCCGGCATCGCCGAAATCAACTCGCAGGGCGGCTACGAGCGGCAGTACCAGGTGCTGATCTCGCCGGACAAGCTGCGCTACTACGGCCTCACCATCCAGCAGGTGTTCGAGGCGCTGGCGCGCAACAACGCCAACTCCGGCGGCGGGGTGCTGCCGCACCACGCGGAGCAGTACCTCATACGCGGCGTGGGCCTGGCGCAGTCGGTGGACGACTTGGGCCGCATCGTGCTCAAGGAGCACGAGGGCACGCCGGTGATGGTGCATGACGTGGCCGAGGTGCGCATAGGCACGGCCGTGCGCGCCGGCGCCGTCATCAAGGACGGCGTCACCGAGGCCGTGGGCGGCATCGTGATGATGCTGCGCGGGGGCAACGCCAAGCAGGTGGTGGCCGGCGTGAAGCAGCGCGTGGCCGAGATCAACGAGCGCGGCATGCTGCCTGACGGGCTCAAGATCGTTGCCTACTACGACCGCTCGGAGCTGGTGGACTCGGCCGTGGCCACCGTCGTGAAGGTGCTGCTCGAAGGCATTGCCTTCGTGGTGGTGGTGCTGCTGCTGTTCCTGGGCAACCTGCGCGCGGCGGTGGTGGTGATCGCCACGCTGGTGCTCACGCCGCTGCTGACCTTCCTGGCCATGAACCACCTGGGGCTCTCGGCCAACCTCATGTCGCTGGGTGGCCTGGCCATCGCCATAGGCCTGATGGTGGACGGCTCCGTGGTGGTGGTGGAGAACGCGGTGTCGCACCTGTCGCGCCCGCACTCGGCCAACGAGCCGCGCAGCCGCATCGTGCTGCACGCGGTGCAGGAGGTGGCCACGCCGGTGATTTTCGGCGTGGGCGTGATCATCGTGGTGTTCCTGCCGCTGATGACGCTCTCCGGCATGGAGGGCAAGATGTTCGCGCCGCTGGCCTACACCATAGCCATCGCGCTGGGCATCTCTCTCGTGGTGTCGCTCACGCTGTCGCCAGTGCTGTCCTCGCTGCTGCTCAAGGTCAAGCCCACGCCGGCCGGCCAGGCGCATGACGAGGAGGCGCACGACACCTGGCTGATCCGCAAGCTCAAGAAGCCCTACCTCGCGGTGCTGCAGCGTGCCATCGCGCGGCCCAAGGCCACGGCCGCCGGCGCGCTGGGCGTGCTGGTGGCGGCGGGCGCGCTCGTGCCCTTCCTGGGCAGTGCCTTCATACCGGAGATGAAGGAGGGCTCGGTGGTGCCCGGCATCAACCGCGTGCCCAACATCTCGCTGGAGGAGTCCATCGCCATGGAGATGGAGGCCATGCGGCTGACCATGCAGGTGCCGGGCGTGAAGTCGGCCGTCTCCGGCGTGGGCCGCGGCGAGTCGCCGGCAGACCCGCAGGCGCAAAACGAGTCCACGCCCATCGTTTCGCTGCTGCCGCGCCAGCAGTGGCCCGAGGGCTGGACGCAGGACACCATCGCCGACGAGATTCGCAAGAAGCTCGCCGCGCTGCCCGGCGTGCAGGTGGTAATGGCGCAGCCCATCTCCGACCGGGTGGACGAGATGGTCACCGGTGTGCGGGCGGACATCGCGGTCAAGATTTTTGGCGACGACCTGCCCACGCTCAAGCGGCTGGGCGACGACATCGCCAAGGTGGCCGGCGGCATACGCGGCGCGCAGGACCTGCGCGTGGAGCGCATCACGGGGCAGCAGTACCTGCAGATCGAGATAGACCGGCAGGCCATCGCGCGGCACGGCCTGAACGTGTCGGACGTGCACGACGTCATCGAGATCGCCATTGGCGGCAAGTCGGCCACCGACATCTACGAGGGCGAGCGCCGCTTTGCGGCCTTCGTGCGGCTGCCGCAGGACTACCGCGACGACATCGAGGCGATACGCAAGCTGCAGGTCTCCGCGCCCAGCGGCGCGCGGCTGCCGCTGGCCAGCCTGGCGAAGGTGCACCTGGTGGAGGGGCCGGCGCAGATCAGCCGCGAGATGGGCAAGCGCCGCATCGTGGTGGGCATCAACGTGGCCGAACGCGATCTGGGCGGCTTCGTGGCGGAGCTGCAGCAGGCCGTGGCGCAGGACGTGAAGCTGCCCGCGGGCTACCGGCTGGAGTGGGGCGGGCAGTTCCAGAACATGGAGCGCGCGCTGGGGCACCTGTCCGTGATCGTGCCCATCACGGTGGGGGCCATCTTCTTCCTGCTGTTCCTGCTGTTCCGCAGCGTGCGCATGGCCTCGCTCATCATCCTGGTGCTGCCGTTTGCCTCGGTCGGCGGCGTGGTGGGGCTGTTCTTGACGGGCGAGTACCTGTCGGTGCCGGCGTCGGTGGGCTTCATCGCGCTGTGGGGCGTGGCGGTGCTCAACGGCGTGGTGCTCATCAGCTACATCCGCGACCTGCGCAGCCGTGGCCTGTCGGTGGAGCATGCGGTGCTGGAGGGCGCCAAGCTGCGCTTCCGGCCGGTGATGATGACGGCCACCGTGGCCATGCTGGGCCTGATCCCGTTCCTGTTCGCCACCGGGCCGGGTTCGGAGGTTCAGCGCCCGCTGGCCATCGTCGTGATCGGCGGCCTCATCAGCTGCACGCTGCTGACGCTGGTCATGCTGCCGGCGGTGTTCCGCTGGTTCGACACCGAACCGGCCAACGGGCCGCACGTGCCCAGCTTGAGCGAGGCGCGTTGAGGCCTGGCGGGCCGGCCAGCGCTCAAGGCTGCTGGCCGGCCTGCCCCGTCAGCCACTCCCGCAACGCCTTCACGTCCGCCCGCGCCGCGATGGTTTCAGGGGCCACCAGGCAGTAGCAGAAGGGGGCTTCCACGCTGAGCGCGAAAGGCGCCACCAGCGTGCCGGCCGCCAAGTGCGACGCGACCATCTCGCGCGCGGCCAGCGCCACGCCCTGGCCGGCGCGCGCGGCTTCCATGGCGAGCACGCCGTTGGCAAAGCGCCGCGTCTGCCGAGCGGGTGCGGTGCCGCGCACGCCCGCGGCCTGCAGCCACTGCGGCCATCCAAAACCCAGCGTCCCGGCGCCGGCCAGGGTTTCGTCGTGAATGAGCGTGGCCGCCAGCACGTCCGCCGGCTCGCGCAGGCCCTGCGCCAATGCCGGCGCGCAGACCGGCAGGTAGTGCGGGGTGAAAAGGGTATCCACGTGCCAGCCGGGGTGGCTGCCGGTGCCGAACAGGATGGCCACGTGGTTCACCCCGTCGCCGGCCAGCGCGCGCAGCCGCTGCAGCGCCGTCGCCTCGCCGCCGTGCTCCACGGCGTCCAGCCCGCTGGACAGGCGCAGCTCGATGGCGGGGTGGCGGCGGCAGAAGTCGTCCAGCCGCGGCACCAGCCAGTGGCTGGCGAAGGAGGGCGGCGCGGCCAAGTCCAGCGTCGCGGCGGCCGGCGCGCGCACCCGCTCCACCGCGGCGGTGAGGCAGTTGAAAGCCTCCGTCACGCCCGGCAGCAGCGCCGCGCCCGCGTCCGTCAGCCGCAGCGCGCGCGTGAGGCGCTGGAACAGCGCCACGCCCAGCGATTCCTCCAGCGCCTTGATCTGCTGGCTCACCGCCGCGGGCGTGACGTGCAGCTCCTGCGCCGCCTTGGTAAAGCTCAGGTGCCGCGCGGCGGCCTCGAAGGTGCGCAGCAGGGGCAGCGGGGGCAGGCGGGACGAAGAAGGCAAGGAGGAAAAAGCCATGCTTAAGTATGGCTAATTCATAGGCTCACCAAAGCTCGTTTGTCCGCGCTCAAGGTGTTACCTACAGTCACACCGCCTTCGTGCCCAGCGCACTTCCGCTTCCAACGACCCACCATGACCGAACCGAGCCGCGTGCTGAACCCTCTCTTGCGCCAACGCCTGATGTCCGCCGACGCGGCCGCCGCGCTGATACGGCCCGGCGACAACGTGGGCATGAGCGGCTTCACCGGCACGGGCCACCCCAAGGCCGTGCCGGCGGCGCTGGCGCGGCGCATCGCGCAGGCGCACCGCGACGGCGAGCCCTTCAAGGTCGGCGTGTGGACCGGCGCCTCCACCGCGCCGGAGCTGGACGCGGCGCTGGCCCAGGTGGACGGCATCGAGCTGCGCCTGCCTTATCAATCCGACCCCGTGTGCCGCGAGCGCATCAACGCCGGCCGCATGGAGTACCTGGACATCCACCTCTCGCACGTGGCGCAGTTCGTGTGGTCCGGCTTCATCGGCCACCTGGACGTGGCCGTGGTGGAGGTGGCCGGCATCCTGGAGGACGGCCGCCTCGTCCCCGCCGCCTCCATCGGCAACAACAAGACCTGGCTGGACCAGGCCGACCGCGTGATCCTGGAGGTCAACGCCGCGTCGCCGGACCTCGAAGGCATGCACGACATCTACTACGGCACCCACTTGCCGCCGCAGCGCATGCCCATCCCGCTGGTGCGTCCGGACGACCGCATCGGCGAGGCCTACTACCGCTGCGACCCGGCCAAGGTCGTGGCCGTGGTGCAGACCAACGCCCCCGACCGCGACACCAAGTTCTCCCTGGTGGACGACGCCTCGCGCCGCATTGCCGGCCACATCATCGAATTCTTGCAGCACGAGGTGAAGAAGGGGCGGCTGCCGCGCGAGCTGCTGCCGCTGCAGTCCGGCGTGGGCAACATCGCCAACGCCGTGATGGCCGGGCTGCAGGACGCGCCCTTCGACAATCTGACCGCCTACACCGAGGTGCTGCAGGACGGCATGCTGGCCCTGCTCAAGAGCGGCAAGCTGCGCTCGGCCTCGGCCACCGCGCTGTCGCTGGGCGCCCAAGCGCTGGCCGAGTTCGAGCGCGAGCTGGACTTCTACCGCAGCCGCATCGTCCTGCGCCCGCAGGAGATCTCCAACCACCCGGAGATCGTCCGCCGCCTGGGCGTGATCGCCATGAACGGGATGATCGAGGCCGACATCTACGGCAACGTCAACTCCACCCACGTGCACGGCACGCGCATCATGAACGGCATCGGCGGCTCCGGCGACTTCGCGCGCAACGCCTGGCTGTCCATCTTCATGACGCCCTCCACGGCCAAGAACGGCGCCATCTCCTGCATCGTCCCCATGGCCTCGCACGTGGACCACACCGAGCACGACGTGCAGGTCATCGTCACCGAGCAGGGCCTGGCCGACCTGCGCGGCCTCTCGCCCAAGCAGCGCTCGCAGCTCGTCATCGAAAACTGCGCCCACCCCGACTACAAGCCGCTGCTGCGCGACTACGTGCGCCGCGCGCTGGAAAGCGGCAGCGGCCGCCACACGCCCCACCTGCTGCAGGAAGCGTTCAACTGGCACCTGCAGGCCCAGGCCGGCGAGCGCATGGGCGGCCTGCCCAAGGCTTGAGCCCCGGCACAGCCGCTGCTCGTCGATGCCTCCAGCCCGCGGCAGCGTGCCGCGGGTTCAGACCCGACGGCTCCTTTGAGGATGCCGCCGGGCTTTTTCGTTTGACGTTCCCGGTCAAGGACTGGACCCCGCATGATCGTCCGCCCCCGTCCGAGCTGGTTTGGCCTGCTCTTCGCCCGCCGCGGCTCGCTGATGCCGCGCATCGCCGGCCAACTGCTGTTCGTCTATGCGCTGTCCTTCGCCGTGGTGGCGGCGCACGGCACGCTGTTCCACTGGAAGGTCACGCTCACCGCCGCGCCGTTCTCGCTCATGGGCGTGTCGCTGGCCATCTTCCTGGGCTTTCGCATCAACGCCAGCTACGACCGCTACTGGGAGGCGCGCAAGCTCTGGGGGGGCGTGCTGATCGAGACGCGCAACCTCGCCCGCCAGGCGCTCACCGTCATCGCGCCGGCGGTGCGCGTCGTGCCCGGGCCGGCCGATGCCGAGCCCACGCCCGCGGCGCCCGGCGACGTGGAAGCCGACGTGCGCGCCTTCGTCCTGGGCCTGGCCGGTTTTGCCGTCTCCATGCGCAACCAGTTGCGCGTGATGCCGGCCGACAGCGGCCTGCACGCGCTGCTGCCCGCCGCGCTGGTGGCGCGGCTGCCGGGGTTGCGCCACGCGCCGCAGGGCGTTGGGCTGTGGCTGGGCCGGCAGTTGCAGGACTGGCGCGCGCAGGAGCGGCTGCAGCCGGCGCTGGCCATGGTGATGGAGCAGTCGCTGGACCGGCTCATGGGCCTGTTGGGAGGCTGCGAGCGCATTGCCGGCACGCCGCTGCCCTTCACCTATTCCGTCATCCTGCACCGCAGCGCCTACTGCTACTGCTTCCTGCTGCCCTTCGGCCTGGTCGATTCCATAGGCTGGATGACGCCGCTGGTGGTGGGCTTCGTTTCCTACACGTTCTTCGCGCTGGAGTCGCTGAGCGACGAAATCGAGGAGCCCTTCGGCGTGCAGCCCAACGACCTGGCGCTGGACGCGATGGTGGTGGGCATCGAATCCAACCTGCGCGAGCTGTTGGGCGACCCGCTGCCCGCGCTGCCGCAGCCGGACGAGAACTGCCTGCTGCGCTGAGCGGCTGACCGTGCGAGCGCGAGTGCCCCGCCGCCACGGGCACCGGCCTTGCCGGCTGTTGGCAAACCCATTGATGTGAAAGGACTGCCATGGCCGACCCCCGCAATACCGCCGCCCATGACGACGAGGCCCTCGGCGAGCGCCACCCCGCCGGCCCTGAGGAAGTGGGCCAGCTCAATCCCGTGTCGCCGGACGCGGTGTCGCCTGAAGTGCGCAGCGACGGAGACGGCGCCGTGGTCGGTGGTGGCACGCGCGACACCGGCGCCGGCACCGTGGGCGGGCGCGACGCCAGCGGCCCCGGCGGACGAGAGCCGCTGCGCCGCTCCGGCGAGGACGAAGTGCGCGGCGGTGTCAACGACGCTGCGTCCGGCTGAGCCGGCCCGCGCCCGCATCGCCTCGGCGCGGTGCTGGCGGCAGCACGGTCAGCGAGGACACGCAGGCCATACACGCCTGAGCGCCGGCAGCGCGTAGAGCCGCCCGCTGGTGGCGGCACCCGCCGTGTTGGACGTCGCTGGAACCAAGCGCTCCGAGGCGCAGGCCTTGCTGGTGGACGGCTCCTGCCGGACCTACGAGCGCTGCGGTGCCGGTGGTGGCTCAATAACATTTAAAGGTGGATTCGCAAAAACACAGGCATATGCCTATGCCTCAATATTTTCCGTATTCCGACGCGCGGCGCTTGCTGATTTTCTTTGCTCCGGCGTGGGGCCGCCTGGGTCCTCGCCTGCGCGCTTGGCTGTCCGGGGAAACCGGCCGCCGTTGGCGCCCCGTGAGCCAAGGCACTTCGCGCCCTCATCCGTCATACCCGCGAAAGCGGGTATCCACGCCTGCCGGGGTGCTGGCGCGCTGGCGTTGGCTCTGCGTGACGCCGTTCGAAAGCCCCACCTCGGCGTTCGTGGATGCCCGCTTTCGCGGGCATGGCGGTGAATAGGGAGAGGCGCCTGAGCTGACGGGATGCGGAGTCCTTCTCTGTTTTCCCCGGACAGCAGTGCGCAGAGATCGCGGCTTAACGGCTTAGGCTGGCGTCAAAAATAGAGTGTCTTTTGAAATAGTGCTTTGGATATAGGCAGCGAAATTGCCAATTACCAATTGCCGATGGGTTATTTTTATTTCTTTGTCATATATCTGTGGACATAAAATAAAAGGGGCCGCCATCGACCCCTTTATGTTGACTGTTCGCTTTGCCAGCTTATTCCGGATCGTCCTCCTCGCTCAACCATTTCTCCGCCAGCGCATGCCGCAATATGTCGGTGCGCGTGCGCAATTGCAGTTTCTCCAGCGCCCCGGCCTTGTAAAACTCCACCGTCTTGACGCTGATGCCCAATTGCGTGGCGACTTCCTTGTTGCTCTTGCCCCAGGCGATCAGCCGCAGCACCTGTTCCTCGCGCTCGCTCAGCGCCGGGCGCTTGCGGCCGCCGGTGTCCTGGCCGGGGCTGCGGATCATGCGGGCCACCAGGGCGCCGGCCATGCTCGGGTCCACGTAGGTGCCGCCGCCGGCCACCGTGCGGATGGCGCCAATGAGCGCTTCGCCCGCGGCGCGCTTGACCACGTAGCCGGCCGCGCCCGCGCGCAGCATGCGGCGCAGGTAGCCCTGGTCGGCGTGGCGCGTGAGCGCCAGCACGTGCACCTCGGGACAGCTCTCGTGGATCTGCTCCGCGGCTTCCGCCCCGCCCACGTCCGGCATGGACACGTCCAGCACCGCCACGTCGGGCTTGAGCTTTTGCGCCATCTGCACCGCCTCGCGGCCGCTGCGCGCCTGCGCCACCACCTCCATGTCCGGCTGCGTGGACACCAGCATCGCCAGCCCCTCGCGCAGCACCGCATGGTCGTCCGCCAGCAGCACGCGCCAGCGGTGACTTGTCCCTTCCACCAGATGCATTTCAACTTCCTTCAGGTTGCAGCGGGATGCTCAGGTACACCGTGGTGCCCTGGCCCGCCTCGGTTTCCAAGTCCAGCCGCCCGCCGGCCTGGCGGGCGCGCTCGGCCATGCCGCGCATGCCCAGGCGGCGCCCCGGGCCGGCGCGGGGCCGGAGCTCCTCTTCGACGGCCATGCCTCGGCCGTCGTCCTCGACGATGGCGCGCAGCTCGCCGTCCTGCAGCTCCACGATCAGGCCGACCCGCGACGCCTGCGCGTGCTTGCGCACGTTGGTCAGCGCCTCCTGCACCACGCGGTACACGGTGGTCTCCAGCGCGGCGTCAAAGCGCCGCCCGCGCAGGCCGCGGGTGTGGAGGTCCACGGCAATGCCGCTGTCCTCGGCCCAACTGCTGGCCAGCTCGCGCAGCGCGTCGTTGAGGCCCAAGTCGTCCAGCAGCGCGGGGCGAAGCTGGTAGGAGAGGCGGTCCACGTCGTCGTCCAGCCGCCGCGTGACCTCGCGCAGTTGCGCCAGGCGCTCGCGCAGGGCGCGGGGCAGGGCGGGGTCTTCCAGCACGGCGCGCAGGCCCAGGGTGAGCGCGGTCAGGTGCTGGCCCAGCGAGTCGTGCAGCTCGCGCGCCAGGCGGCGGCGCTCATCCTCCTCGGCATTGACGAGCTGGTCGAGCAGCTCGCGGATCTGCGCATCCGTGGCGCCGCGCTCCGCCACCTCGTTGGCCAGTTGCGTGTTGGCCAGCTCCAGCGCGGCGGTGCGCTCCTGCACCCGCTGCTCCAGCTCGTCGTGCGCCAGGCGCAAAGCCTCTTCAACCTGCTTGCGCGCGGTGACGTCGGCCAGCGTGCCCACCATGCGCTGGGGCTTGCCGGCGGCGTCGCACACGCAGCGCGCGTCGTTGGCCACCCAACGCAGGCCGCCATCCGGGCGCAGCAGCCGGTATTCGGCATGAAAGCCCCGGCCCTCGCGCGCGGCTTCGTCCATGGCCCAGATCGCCTCCAAGTCCTGCGGGTCCACCAGGTGGCGCCAGCAGTCGTGGTCCGCTTCCAGCGCCTCGCGCGTGAGGCCGGTGATGCGCAGCACCGCCTCCGAGAACCAGAGCCGCCCGCTGCGCAAGCTCCACTCCCAAAGCCCAAGTTGGGCCGCGTCCAGCGCCAGCTCCAGCCGCTCCTTGTCTTGCGCGAGCATCTGCTCGGCGCGGCTGCGCTGGCCCAGGGCCGGCACCTCGAAATGCCCGTGCCGCGCGGCGCGCTCGTCCGCGGCGGCGCAGGGCGGGCCGGGTGTCAGGGCATTGCGGTTCATGGCCCGGACCTCACGCCGCCAGGGCGGGTGCCCAGGCCGCGCCGTTGAAGGGCGTGCCTGTGCGGCTGGGTTCCATAAGGCCCAGGACTTGCACCGGAGGTGCCGGGGGACAGGTGGCATGTTGCATGCAGCGGGGTCCTGCTTCGCCGGGTTGCGGGCATCCCTTGTGCCCGCGCAGCCGTTCATTCGCGCTGGGGCGCCAGCTCGCGCAGGGTGGGCAGCAGCTTGTCCAGCATCACGGGCTTGCGCAGGTGTGCGGCAAAGCTTGCCGCGATGGCGCGCCGGGCGTTGCCCGGGCGGCCCACGCCGGTGAGCGCAATCACGGGCAGCGCGCGCAGCCCCTCGCGTTCGCGCAAGGCGTGCAGCAATTGCTGGCCGTCCATGCCGGGCAGGGCGATGTCGGTGATGACGAAGTCCGGCTGCAGAGTGATCGGGGACGGAGGTAGGAGCATGGGTGGGTCACGCGTTGAGCCCGTGATTTTCCTCGTGCATGGCGTGGTTGAGGAACCTGTGGCGGGCACACGAATTGGCCGACTGCGCCATCTTGACAAAGGACGCTTCCATGCCCCGACGCGACCTCGTGGTGGTGGGTGCCCGCGCCGGCGGCGTGCGGGCACTGCGCGCGCTCACCGCCGCGCTACTGGCGGATTTCGACGCCGCCATGTGCGTGGTGCTGCACGTGGGCGCGTTCAAAAGCGCGCTGCCGGCGGTGCACGCGGCCACGGGCGATGCGTTGCGCTACCGCTGCCACACCGGGCACGCCTTCTCGCTGCGCACGCTGGCCGCCGTGCAGCAGGAAGCCACGGAGACCGCCCTGTGGTCGGTCGTGCGCTCGCTGCAGGAAAAGGAGCTGCTGCGCAAGATCGCCGAGCTCGACCGCAGTGCGGGCGACGAAGCACACGCGCGGCAGTCCGAAACCGAGGCCGACGATTCGCGCAAGCAGGCCGACACCCTGCGCTGGCTCGTGGAAAAGGGCTGAGGCGTTGGGGCCGGCGGCCCCTGAGGTTGCGCGCACAGGCATTGATGCGCGACAAACTGCCGGCGCATGCCTTGTCAACAATGGTTTTCAACCGTCAGACAAGGAGATGCGCATGGAAGCCCCGGTCAACCGACAGCGGCCCGCACGGCCCGCGGTACCGCTGATCGACCCGATGGACGCGCTGGACCAGACGCACCGCGAGGTGTTGCGCCAGTTGGGTGGCCTGCGCGAGTTGCTGGACCGCATCGAGGCGCAGGGCGCCGATGCCCGCACGCGGGCGCAGGCTGACGAGATCTGCGGCTTCTTCGGCTTCACCGCGCGCCGCCACCACGAGGACGAGGAGGAGCAGGTCTTCCCCATGCTGCTGGCCCACGGCGACGCCGAGCTGGTGGAGCAGGTCAAGCGCCTGCAGCAGGATCACGGCTGGCTGGAGGAGGACTGGCTGGAGATCGGCCCGCAGCTCGTGGGCCTGGCCGGCGGCTACAGCGGCTACGAAGTGGACGTGCTGCGTCAGGGCGTGGCGGTGTTCGCCGAGCTGTACCTGGAGCACGTGTCGTTGGAGGAGGGGGCGGTGTTCCCCGCGGCACGCAAGCTGCTGGCCGCGCGCGCGGCGGTCTGAGTGGCCGCCGCCGCTGAGGGCCGCCCGCGGCGGCGGCCCGCGAGCATCACTTTGGTCATGTCGGCCAAGGTGGCGGCACGCCGGCGCAAGCCTATGCTCCTTGCCGCGCCCGGCCCGACTGCCGCGGCGCGGCGCGGATGCAAAACGTCTTCATCAGCTATCGCCGCGATGACAGCGCCGCGCATGCGCGGCTGATCAACAACGAGCTGTCGCAACATTTCGACGTCTTCATGGACGTCGACGACATCGGCTGGGGCGACGACTTCGCCCAAGTCATCGACGAGCACATCGCCCGCGCCGACGTGGTGGTGGTCGTCATCGGCCCCCACTGGACCCGTCTGATCGAGGAACGCGCCCGCGGCGACGACTGGGTGCGCCACGAGGTGAAGGCTGCGCTGGCGCGCCGTGCGCGTGACGGCATACGGGTGCTGCCCGTGCTGGTGGGGGGCGCCGGGCTGCCCAACCAGCCGCTGCCGGCCGACATCGACGCGCTGCGCCGGCTGGACGCGCGCGAGCTGCGCGACCGCGCGCTGCGCGACGACATGGCGCGGCTGGTGGAGGCGGTGCAGGGCGAGCGCTTCGACGACCGGGAGCGGCGTGGACAGCGTGAGCGGCGTGCGCGCCGTTGGGCGGCGCTGCTGAGCCCGCTGCTGTTCCTGGCCGCCTGGCTGGCGCTGTTCGAGCTGCTTGGGCTGGACACGCGCATGCAGGCGCTGACGCTGCGCGCTGCCCACGCGCTGCCGGGCGACGCGCCGCCGGCGTGGAGCGGCGGCGTCGTGCTGCTGGCGCTGGACAACGAGGCGCGCGCCGCCGTCGGCTTGCCGCTGGGGGCCCAGTGGCGCGACCGGATTGCGCTCGTGGTCGGCCGCGTGGCCGGGGCCGGCGCCCGCACGCTGGCGCTGGACCTGACCTTCGAGGAGCCGGGCGACCCCGCCAAGGACGCGGCGCTGGAGCGCGCCCTGGCCGCCGCCAAGGCGCGCATGCCCGTGGTGGTGGCCGTGCAGCGGCTGGACGTGTACGGCGAGCCAGCGCTGCTGGCGCGGCTGCGTCCCCACGCGGCTTGGGGCGTGGCCTGCCTGGGGCAGCGGCAGGACATGGCCTATCTGATGCCGCTGCTGCTGCGGCGGGGCGAGGGCACTGCGGCGGCGCTGTGGCCGTCGTTCAGTCTGGCGGCGTTCACGGGCGGCGTGCCGCTGCGCTCGGCGGCGGCGCTGGACGCGCTGGGGCTGTCGCTGCCCGTGGCGCGTGCGGGCGACGACGGCACGGCGCTGCTGCAGGGCTTCAGCGCCGAGACGCTCGCGGCCCAGCCGCCGGGCTGCGGCGCGATGCGGGCGGGGGACTTCGTGGTCAGCCAGTTGCTGGACGGCTACGCGGTGCCGGCCTGGGCCGCGGCGCCGGCACGCGTGTCCCTGGCCGGCGTGCTGCGCGGCGACGCGTCGGCGCTGCAGGCGCTGCGCGGGCGCATCGTGCTGTTGGGCGTGATGAGCGGCGATGAGGATTTGCACCGCACCCCGGCCGGCACCCGCTATGGCGTGGAGCTGCTGGCGGCGCAGGTGGAGGGCCTGCTGCGCGGCGCGGCCGTGCGCCCGTTGCGGCCCCTGCCGCTGTGGCTCATGCTTTTGGCGCTGGCCGTGGCCGGTGCCGGCGTGGCCACGCTGCTGCGCGGCACGCGGCGGCGCTGGGCCTGGCCCGCGGTGGCGGCGCTTGGGCTGGTGTTCGGCCTAGGCTGCGTGCTGTGGTTTCGCAGCGAGCAGCAACTGGTGCCGCCGCATTACGGCTGGCTGGCGCTGGCCTTGGGCGCGGGCTTGGCCCGGCGCATGACGCGGGAGTAGTGCGATGCGCATGTCGGGTTGGCGACGGTGGCTGCTGTGGTGGCTGAGCCTGTCCCTGGCGCTCTTGCCGCTGGCGGGCTGCGAGACCTTGGGCGGTGGACCCGGCACGGTGGTGCTGGCGGGCGTCGTGATCGACGGCGAACGCTTGGCCAGCGCGCAGGAGGCCGGCGCCGTGCTGCGGGTGTGGCGCGGCGGCGCGGCGCTGCCGGTGCAGGCCGGCATGGCGCTCATGCCGGGCGACCGGGTGGAAACCGGCCCGCGCGCCTACGCTGTGGTGCGCTGGCCGTCCGGCAGCGAGGTCTACATGCGGCCCGGCAGCGCGGCGGACATCGGCTCGCTGCGGCGGGCAATCGGCGAGTTTTTCGTGAAGGTGCGCGGGCTGTTCGCGGTGGAGACCGACTTCGTGCGCGCCGGCGCCAAGGGCACGGCCTACCTGGTGCGCACGGGCCCCGGCGGCTCGGTGCTGGTGACGGTGTTCGACGGGCGTGTGCAGGTGGATTCGCTGCAAGGCCGCTGGCTGCCGGTGACCATGGAGCGCGGCAGCACGGCTGTGGCGCATCCGCAGGCGCCGCAACCCGTGGCGGCCGCGCCGGCAGAGTTGCAGCAGACGCAGGCGTGGGTGGAGCGCATCGAAAAGCTCGTCCCGGTGCGCTCCTACAGCGGGCTGGGCGTGGCCATCACGGCCGTGACCATTGGGGCGCTCATCGCGGCCATCCTCGGCGGCAAGAGCGGTGGCGACCGGGGCAGCACGCCGGCCACACCGGCAGGCCGCGGTGCAACGCCCGCAGGCACGCCGGCCCCCGCCCCCGCGGGCACGCCGGACAGTCAGCCCACGCCAGCGCCGATACGGCTGCGCTGACATGACGCATGCCGCCAGGCGGCGTGAGCGTGTCAGCTCACCCGCCTGCGCGCGGGCACGGTGCCTGGGCGGGGTCGGCTCTGAAGCGGAATATTGTCTGAGGCGACAGGATCCGAAGTTTTAGTCATTTTTCACTTTGCTCTGCGCAGATATATGGATGGGGTTGATACCCAGTCCCGGTGGGGAGGCTTCCTCCCTGGCTCAAAGGGTAATTTTCTTGCAATGCCGCGAGCATGAGGCAATCATAATTTGTTTGTGCCGGCTCGCGATTTGATCGAGCCTGGCAAAAACGGTTTATAAAATCAAGACGATAGGGGGGAGTTGATGGGTCACAATGAATCCAGGGGTGATTCTTCCTTGGAGTATATGCCTAGGCTCGATGGCTTGCGGGCCATTGCGGTGATGGCGGTACTCGTAGAGCATTTTATTCCATTCGGCGCCATTCGAAATCTCAGTCCCGGCGGCGCGGGCGTTACCTTGTTTTTCGTGTTGAGCGGTTATTTGATTACCAGAATACTCATCAAGTATGCGGAGAGCCGGTCTTCGCTGATGGAATCTGCAGTCCAGTTTTATTGGCGGCGCTTCTTGCGGTTGACCCCGCCATTTTTTGTTGCCATAGGCCTTGCGGCACTCCTGGGCTTGCCCGGCATGAGGGAAAATTGGCTGGTCCATGGCTTGTACCTGACCAATCTGAAAATTGGCCTGAGTGGCCATTGGGGCACAGGGGCCGACCATTTCTGGAGTCTGTGTACCGAAGAGCAGTTTTATCTGCTGTGGTTTTTCGTGGCCGTGGCCTTGCCCCGCCACCGCCTTGTACCCGTCATACTGCTGTGCTTCGTGATCACGCTGATTTACAGGTTGGCGGTTTTCTCGATGGGGTGGAGCCCTTTGTCAACCGTGCTCCTGCCGGGCAACCTGGTCAGCCTGACGATGGGCGCCTTGCTCGCGCAGGCTGAAAATGACAGCCGCCTGGCGTTCATCACCCGGACCGCTTGCAACCGAAAATTTCTTCTGGCGTCCGGCCTCGTATTTCTCGCGGTTTCAGTGTCGCTGCCATGGGCAGTCATTTCCCGTGTGGTTTTTTATCCGTTCGCGGGTGCGTTGTTTTTCGGAGCTTTGGTTTTTGCGGCGGCACAGCCGGGTACCAACAGGGTGCTGGATTGGCTTTGCAATGCCAAGTTGAGGCAGATTGGAAAAATCAGCTACGGCATATTCGTGTACCACATGTTCCTGCCGGAAATTCTGCGCAAGCTGCCCATGGCGGGCGGTGTTTTTGAAGGCACGAGCTGGGTGGGTTTCGTGCTGCTGTGCCTGGTATCCGTCCTCGTCGCCTGGGTGTCCTGGGTGTTCATGGAAGAGCCCATCCTGCGCTTCAAGAACCGCCTCAAGTGGCGGGCTTCAAGCCGCCCCAGAGAGGTTTGAAGCGCGAATCGGCCTGGTGTGGGTGAAGTGTGTGCAATACAGCTTATGTAAAGTGACGCTGGGGCTTCAACCTCGGGCTGGAAGCTGAGGAATATCGATTGCCATGGGGCTTCGCACGCAACCAATGCAGGAACCTCCCCATGGCCACCAAGAAAACGCCGGCTGCCAAGTCGCCCTCCGAGCCTGACAAGTCCAGCGGCGCCGCCAGAAAGACGACCACCGCCAGCGGCAAGCAGTCCATGGCGGGACCGGCGGCCGAATCCAAGCCGGCCGCGCGCACGCGGCGCAGCCTGCTGGAGCGCGCCGCCACCGCGCTGGGCAGCGGCACCAGCAGCGACAACGACGCCGTGCGCAACCTCGCCGTCGCCGACCGGCTCGAAGCCAAGTACGACGCCACGCAGGCGCTCTCGGCCGCGCTGCCGCACAACGCCAACAAGCCGGCCGAGTACGTCCAGGGCGGCCAAGCCATGCCGGCGCCTGCGGGCGTGCATGCCGCGCCGGACAACCTCGACGCCACGGGCAGCACCATCACCGAGGACAACACTTCGCCCAAGAACGGCTCCAAGGCCGAGCCGGGCAACAACCTCAACATCGTCCCGCTGCAGAAGCACCGGATCGATTCCGGCGGCCGCCACATCACCACCAACCAGGGCGTGCCCGTGGCCGACAACCAGCATTCGCTGCGCTTGGGCGAGCGCGGGCCGACGCTGCTGGAAGACTTCATCCTGCGCGAGAAGATCACGCACTTCGACCACGAGCGCATTCCGGAGCGCGTGGTCCACGCCCGCGGCTCCGCCGCGCACGGCTACTTCGAGTGCACCGAGGACATCACCGACCTCACCCGTGCCGCGCCCTTCGCGGCCGTGGGCAAGAAGACGCCGGTGTTCGTGCGCTTTTCCACCGTGGCCGGCGAGCGCGGCAGTGCCGACGCGGTGCGCGACGTGCGCGGCTTCGCGGTGAAGTTCTATACCGACGAGGGCAACTGGGATCTGGTGGGCAACAACATCCCGGTGTTCTTCATCCAGGACGCGATGAAGTTCCCGGACCTGGTGCACGCCGTGAAGCCCGAGCCCCACCACGCCATGCCGCAGGCTTCCAGCGCGCATGACACGTTCTGGGATTTCATCGGCCTCACGCCGGAGTCGGCCCACATGGTGATGTGGCAAATGAGCGACCGCGCCATCCCGCGCAGCTACCGCACCATGCAGGGCTTTGGCGTGCACACCTTCCGCTTCGTCAATGCCCAGGGCCAGGCCACGCTGGTGAAGTTCCACTGGTCGCCGGTGCCGGGTACGCACTCGCTGGACTGGGACGAGGCCGTGAAGATCAACGGCGCGGACCCCGACTTCCACCGCCGCGACCTGTGGGAAGCGATCGAAGGCGGCGCCTTCCCCGAATACCTGCTGCAGATTCAGACCTTCACCGAGGAGCAGGCTGCGGGCTGGAGCTTCGACGTGCTGGACGCCACCAAGATCGTGCCGGAGGAGCTGGTGCCGCTGCGCACCGTGGGCCGCATGGTGCTGGACCGCAACCCCGACTATTTCTTCGGCGAGACGGAGCAGGTGGCCTTCTGCACGCAGCATGTGGTGCCGGGCATCGACTTCACCAACGACCCGCTGCTGCAGGGGCGCAACTTCTCCTACCTGGACACGCAGCTCTCGCGGCTGGGCGGGCCCAACTTCCACCTCATCCCCATCAACGCGCCGGTGGCGCAGGTGCACAACAACCAGCGCGACGGCTTCCACCAGCACGGCATCTTCCGCGGCCGCGTGGCCTACGACCCGAACTCGCTGGCCGGCGGCTGCCCGCACCAGGCGGGCGCGGCGCAGGGCTTCACGTCTTTCGCCGAGAAGTTGCTGGAGCAACAGGCCACGGCCGAACCCACGAAGCTGCGCGCCAAGCCGGAGAAATTTGCCGACCACTACACGCAGGCGCAGTTGTTCTACGCGAGCCAAAGCCCGGTGGAGCGCTACCACATCGCGCGGGCGCTGCGCTTCGAGCTCACGCGGGTGCAGACGCCGGCCATACGCGAGCGCATTGTGGCCATGCTGCGCAACATCGACGAGAACCTGGCCACCGTGGTGGCGCAGGACCTGGGCATGACCAGCCTGCCCGAGCCGCTGCCCGCGGCGCGGCCGCCGGTGGCGTCGCCGGAGGTGAGCATCTCCCCTGCCCTGTCGCTGCTGGCGCGGCCGGGCGACGGGCGCATCCTGGCGCGTCGCGTGGCGCTGCTGGTGGGCGACGGCGTGGATGGCGCCGCGCTGGAGGCGGTGTACCAGGCGCTGGTGCAGGCCGGCGCCGTGCCGCGCTACGTGGGCGCCAAGCTGGGCTCGGTGCAAAGCAGCAGCGGCGACGCACTGCCGGTGGAGGTGACCATGGAAGCCGCGCCCAGCGTGCTGTTCGACGCGGTGATGCTGCCCGCGGGCGCCGGCGCCGCGGCCACCATGGCCGCCGACGGGTTGGCGGTGGAGTTCGTGCAGCAGCAGTACCGGCACTGCAAGCCCCTGCTGGTGCCCACAGGGGCGGCAACGCTGCTGCAGGCCGCCGGCGTGACGACGTTGCCGGAGGACGAGGGCGACCCGGGCTTGCTGTTTGTGCCGGACGATCAGGTGGCCCAGGCGGGCGAGGAGTTCATCCGCCGCATTGCGCTGCACCGGGCGTGGCAGCGGCAGACGGAGCCGCCGATGGTGTGAGGCTGTGGCGGCAGCCGGCCAGCCCGCAGCGGCGGGCCGCGCGGCTGCCGGCTCAGCCGGCTCAAATGGCCAGGTGGTCCGGGCGCGCGCCGCCGAAGCGCTCGGTGCTGGGGAAACCCAGCCGCAGGGCGTGCTCGGCCTCGTCCTGGTAGCGCTCGGCGATCGTGACCATGCGGTCGAAGCAGCTGTCGAACGCGTCGGCCACGTCGGGGTCGAAATGCCGGCCCCGGCGCGCGGCGATGACGCCGCGGGCCTTTTCGTAAGCCATGGCCGGCTTGTAGGCGCGGTTGGAGATCATGGCGTCGAACACGTCGGAAATGGCCATGAGCCGTGCCGGCAGCGGGATGGCGTCGCCCACCAGGCCGTCGGGGTAGCCCGACCCGTCCCATTTCTCGTGGTGCCAGCGGGCGATTTCCTTGGCCAGAACGAGGAAGTCGGCCGGGCAATGGGCATCGCGCTCGGCGCGCTCGATGGCCTTGGCGCCCAGCGTGGCGTGGGTCTTGATGATTTCCCACTCCTCGGGCGTGAGGCGTCCGGGCTTTTGCAGGATGGCGTCCGGGATGCTGACCTTGCCGATGTCGTACAGCGGGGAGCTGCGCACCATCATCTCGATGTAGCGCCGGCTCAGCAGGTCGCGGAACTTGGGTCGGTGCGCCAGGCAATGGGCCAGCTCGCCGATGTAGCCCTGGATGCGCAGCAGGTGGTTGCCCGTCTTGGCGTCGCGGTTCTCGGCAACGTAGGCCAGCGCCCGGATGCTGGCAGCCTGTATGGCCTCGTCCTCGGCAAGGCGGCGGGCCACCTGCGCTTCCAGCCAGGCATCGTGCTGGTGCAGCACCTGGCGCGCCTGGTGCAGCGTGGCCTGGGCACGCAGGCGCGCCTGCACCACGGGTGCGGCCAGCGGCTTGAGCAGGCAGTCGGCCGCGCCGGCTTCGAAGGCCTGCAGCTCCTCTTCGGCACTGTCGGCGATGTAGACGATGGGGATGGTCGCCGTGGCCGGGTCCACGCGCAGCCGGGCGAGCAACTCGTGCGCCTGCCCGTGCGGCAAAGCGCCGTCGATGAGCAGCAACTGCGGACGGGGCTCCAGGGCCGCGATGCGCAAGGCCGCGGCGGCGGAGTCGGCAGCCACCACTTGGTAATGCGGCATCAACAGGTCGCTCAAGCGGGCCAGGCTGTCCGGCCGGCCGTCGACGATGAGGATGGTGAAAGAACTGCCAGACAAAAAACTGCTTCCCATGATCGGCACCGGACGCCGGATCCTTCGCATGCCACGGCAAAAGGCATGTTCGTCCTGGCGTCGGATGAGTGTAGAGCGTTGCGGGCTCGGGACGTCGCCAAGACGAGGCCCTGCCTGTGGCGATAGGCCTCAAGCGCAACCGCTCAGGGTAGCAGCGGTGGAAAGCAGGGTGTGATGGGATCGTGACATTGCCGCGGCAGCCTTCTGGGTCGGCGGACGGCAGTGAAATCTTCACGGCCGGCGCGGCGGCGCTGCCGCCGCGCCGCGGCACGATCAGAACTTGCGCACTTCGATGCGGTGCTTGAGCAGCGCGTAGCCGAGTTGGCGGGGCGTCACGCGCAGCAGCCTTGCCGCCTTGGCCTGTACCCAGCCGCACTGCTCCATGGCCCAGATCAGCCGCTCGCGCTCGCCCTGCGGCGCGGCGCCGCCGCCGCTGGCGCCGCTGGCCCCGTTGCGCTCGCTGGGCGCGCGCACGTGCACGGTGGGGCCTATGGTGGTGACGCCATCGGAGCGTTCGCCCACGGCGACATGGACGTCGCTTTCCTGGGGCGCTTCCGACCAGCTATTGGAGGCGGGCGATGGCGGGACGATGGGGCTGTGGGGCTGCTGTGGCGGTGGCGCCGGGTTCAGGCGCGGGATGACCGGTGACACGGCGTCGGCCTTCTCGACGAAGTGCAGCGTTTGCGTCAAGCAGCGGTTCTGGCGGCAGGGGAAGGCCAGGTCGCGTATCACGTCGCCCTGCACCATGGTGGCGGTGCGTTCCACGCAGTTTTCCAGCTCGCGCACGTTGCCGGGCCAGTAGCAGCTGGCCAGTACTTCCATGGCCTCCTGCGTCATGCGCAGCTTGCGCCGGTTCTCCTTGTTGAAGCGCTCCAGGAAGTGGGTCACCAGGGCGGGAATGTCGGCGCGGCGCTCGCGCAGCGGGGGCAGGAAGATGGAGACGACGTTGATGCGGTAGTAGAGGTCGGCCCGATACTCGCCGCGCTGCACCATTTTTTCGAGGTCGCGGTTGGTGGCGCAGATGAGGCGCACGTCCACCTTGACGGCACGGCTGCCGCCCACGCGCTCGAACTCGCGCTCCTGCAACACGCGCAGCAGTTTGGCCTGGAAGGCCGGTGAGATGTCACCTATCTCGTCCAGGAACAGCGTGCCGCCGTGGGCCAGCTCGAAGCGGCCCTTGCGTTCGCCCGCGGCGCCGGTGAAGGCGCCCTTCTCGTGGCCGAAGAGCTCGCTTTCCAGCAGCGATTCGGTGAGCGCCGCGCAGTTGACCTTGATGAAGGGGGCGTCCTTGCGCGGCGACAGGAAGTGGATGGCGCGCGCAATGGCCTCCTTGCCCGTGCCGCTTTCGCCGCGCAGCAGCACCGTGGCGCGCGAGGGCGCGGCCTGCTGCACCTCAAGAAACACCTGCTGCATGGGGACGGAATCGCCCACCACGTTGTCCAGCGCGAAGCGCGTGCGCTGCTGCGGGCGCTGCAGCGCCTTTTGCAGCCGCATGGATTCCTGCTGCAGCCGCCGGTGCTCCTCGCGCACCGTCTCGTGCAGCATCATGGCCTGCGACAGCAGCGTGGCCACCATGGTCAGCAGGCGCTGGTCTTCGGTGAGGCGCGCGCCGCCCTGCACTTCGCGCTGTGCGGCCAGCACGCCGGTGACGGCGCCGTCGTTCTTCAGCGGAACGACGATGAAGGCCAGCATGCGCCCGTCACCGGGCGCACTGAAGGCTCCCGTGCGGTCCACGAACTCCTCGACGTTTGCGATATCGGGCACCACCACGGGCATGCCGGTGGCGTAGACGCGCCCGACCACGCCCTCGCCCACGGCCCAGCGTCCGCGCTGGGCCTGCTCGCGGGTCAGGCCCACGCTGCTGTGAACCTGCAGCGCGGTGCCGTCCTCGGCGGCGGTGACGATCATGGCCTTGGGCAGATCGAGGTGGGCCGTCAACACGTTGAGCGCTGCACGGAACGTGCGGCTGATGTCCAGCGAGGCCCCCAGCAGGCGGCATATCTCGTAAATGGTCACCAGCTCCAAATGGGTGCGCTGTTCACCGGGTGAACGACTGGACATGGCTGACCTCCTTGCGTGGGTTCGGAGCGTTTGCGGTGCCTGCTGCAACGCTCCGGTGCACGGCTGCTTCAGCATCGAGCATGGGTATGGCGACGGCGGGCATGACCCATGTCAACGCGCAAAAAACACGCCACTGGGGCGTGTACGCTCGTGACGTATTACGCGGCTTTTGATGCAACGCAAATGAGGTCCGAACGGACCTTCAAAATGTGTGTTCCGGGAACAAAAGTGCCGCCGGCTGCGTTAAGTGCAGCCGGCGGCATGGGATTGGCCCGGTGGGAGCCGCGGGCGAAAAGCAGCGGCGTGCCAGGGCCAACCAGCCTTCAGGCGGCGCAGCGGGCCAGGAGCTTTTCCAGCTCGGCCACGTGCTCTGCCTCTTCGTCGGTGAACTCCTGCGCAAGCAGGCGCACCTCAGGGTCGGCCGTGGTGGCGGCGATGGCGGCGTAATACGCATGGCCGCGCCGTTCGCTGGCAAGCGCCAGTTCCAGCGCCTCGCGCGCGCCCATCTGGGCATCCACGCCCACCCAGTCGGCCGTCTCGGGCGAGGTGCCCTCGGGCCAGACGTACTCGTCACGGCCCAGCGGCGGCACGTCACGGAAGCCGGCACGGGCCTTGGCCTGCGCCAGGTGCTGCCGCGAATAGCGGGCCATCTTGGAGAAGAAGGCCTTCAGCTCCGCATTGCCATCCGTGCCCATGGCGGCGGAAAGTTCCTCGTAGCGCCGGGCCGCCTCGCGTTCAAGCTGGACGGCGTGGGCCAGGAAGCGTTCAACGTCATTCATGCAATGTGCTCAACCGAACTTGAAAAGGATGCCGTGGCCGCCGCGCGGATACTCCCACGCGACGTTGGCGTGCTCGGTGCAGACCACCCGGCAACTGCCGCACTCCAGGCAGCCGTCGGTGATCAGCGTGACCGTGCGGTTGCCCTCGGCCTTGTAGCAGGCGGCCGGGCAGACGAAGGTGCACTGCTGGCCCTTGCACTCGTTGGAACAGACGTCCGCATTCTTGATCTTGATGTGCGGGCGGCCGTGGTCGACCTTGTAGCGGTTCTGGAACAGCTTTTCTTCGACGTTGACGACGACGGCGTTCATCGGAAGGCCTTCCAAAGTTTGAATGCGTCGGAGACGAGGCCGCCCAGGCGCCGGGCGGAGCGGAAGCTGCCGAAGATCTCTTTTTCCTTCGTCTTCTTGTCGATGCCGTCCACGGTGAACATGGTCTGCGCGGCACGGTTGAGCAGCGACGGGTAAGCGTTGAAGAACTGCGGCGAGGTGTGCAGCACCTGCGGCATGTCGCGGTACTTGTGCAGGTCCTTCATGACGAAGCTCTCGTCGAGCGACTTCTTGTAGGCCGACAGGGTCGAGGCCGTCATGTCCTTGCCCGCGGCCTTGGCGGCGATCACGGTCTCGCCGGCCAGGCGGCCCGTGGTCATGGCCAGGTTGGAGCCTTCGCGGTGCGCGGCGTTCACGAAGCCGCCGGAGTCGCCCACGATCATCCAGCCGTCACCGTACACCTGCGGCACGGCGTGGAAGCCGCCCTCGGGGATGAGGTGCGCGGTGTACTCCTTCATCTCGCCGCCCTCGATCAGCGGGGCGATGCTCGGATGCTTCTTGAGCCTTTCCAGCAGCGCGTAAGGCGCGGTGCGCTGCGGGTTGGCCTTGAAGTCGGAGAGCATGCAACCGATGCCGATGGTGAGCGAGTCCTTGTTGGTGTAGAGGAAGCCCGTGCCCACCATGCCCTCGGTGACCGTGCCCATCATTTCGATGACCACGCCCTCCTCGTCCTTGATGTTGAAGCGCTGCTGGATGACCTCCTCGGGCATGAAGAGGATCTCCTTGACCGCCAGCGCCACGTTGTCGGCCTTGATCTCGCCGTGCAGCCCTGCCTTGCGCGCCAGCGTGGAGTTCACGCCGTCGGCCAGCACCACCACGTCGGCATACACCTCGCCGCCGATGCGGTCGCAGCGCACGCCCACCACGCGCTTGCCGTCCATGAGCAGCTCTTCGACGGTGGTCTCGCAGATGAGCAGCGCACCGGCCTCGCGCACCTTGGACGAGAACCACTTGTCGAACTGCGCGCGGATGATGGTGTAGCGGTTGTAGGGCGGCTTGTTGTAGTCATCGCTGCGGTAGTGCGTGCCGACGAAGGACTTGTCGTCCAGCACCCAGATGCGCTGCTCGATGATGTGGCGCTCCAGCGGCGCGTCATCGCGGAAATCCGGGATGATTTTCTCCAGCGCGTTGGAGTACAGGATGGCGCCCTGCACGTTCTTGCTGCCGGGGTACTCGCCGCGCTCGATCTGCAGCACCTTCAGGCCGGCCTTGGCCATGGTGTAGGCGGCGGCATTGCCCGACGCGCCCGCACCCACGACGATGGCGTCAAACTTTTCCTTGGCTTGCTTGGCCATGTGCGCTCCTTAGGCGACCTTGCGGATGCGCTTTTCCAGGTGCGTACGGAACGCCTGGGTCAGCACGGGCAGCACCTGCATCGCGTTGCCGACGATGCCGTAGTGTGCGAAATCGAAGATGGGGGCGTTGGGATCGGTGTTGATGGCAACGATCACGTCGGCGCCTTCCATGCCCACGCGGTGCTGGATGGCGCCGGAAATGCCCGCGGCGATGTACAGGCGCGGACGCACGGTCTTGCCCGTCTGCCCCACCTGGCGCTCGTTCTCGGCCCAGCCGGCCTGCACCGCGGCGCGCGTGGCGCCCACTTCGGCGCCCAGCACGCGGGCCAGTTCCCACACGAGCTTGAAGTTGTCGGCGTTCTTCAGGCCCTTGCCGCCGGAGACGATGATGTCCGCGTAGGCCAGGTTGATGGTGTTGCGCTCGGCGTCGGGGATGAAGCTCAGCAGCTTGGTGACGATGTCCGTCTCCACCATGCCCAGCGCCATCTCGATGATGTCGCCGGTGCGGGTGTCGTCGCGCCGGGGCATGCGCATCACGCGCGGGCGCACCGTGGCCATCTGCGGGCGGTAGGCCAGCGTCATGATGGTGCACAGCAGCGAGCCGCCGAAGGTGGGGCGCGTGGCGGCCAGCGCGCGGCCGTCGATGTTGAGCTCGGTGCAGTCGGCGGTCAGGCCCGTGCCCAGCGTGGTGGCCACGGAGCCGGCGAGGTCGCGGCCCATGGTGGTGGCGCCCAGCAGCAGGATTTCCGGCTGGTACTTGTTGACCAGGTCGGTCAGGCCTTTGGTGAAGGGCTCATTGCGGTAACCCTTGAGCACCGGGTCGCGCATGATGTAGCAGTGGTCGGCGCCGTAGGCGTAGGCCTCCTTGGCGAAGGCGTCCAGCGTCTCGTCCGGGCCGCCCATGACCACGCCGCTGACTTCAACGCCCAGCTTGTCGGCCAGCTTGCGGGCTTCGCCCATCAGTTCCCAGCTCACCGGGTTGACGTGGCCGCGGTCGTGTTCCACGAACACCCACACGCCCTTGTAGCACTTCAGGTGCTCGGGCAGCTCGGTATTGCGACCGCCGCGCGCGGCGGGGCGGGCGGCAGGCTTGGCAGCTTCGCTCATGTCGTTCTCCTGACTTGGGCACTCATCAAGCGCTCAGGCGCTCGACCGTCTCTTCTTCGAGCGTCGGGTGCGTGGTGAAAATCTTTTGCAGCAGGTTGAGGCAGACGTCGTTGACGCTGGTATCGGCCACAACCATCATGTCGGCCTTCTCGCTGCGCGGCGTCGGGCCGAACACCTTGCTCACCACCGTGGGCGAGCCCTTGAGGCCGATCTTGGTGACGTCTTCGATGCCGGCATCGTCCTTGTTCCAGCGGCGCACTTCGCAGCGGCCGGCGCGCAGCATGTCGTCCATGGTGGCGAAGCGCATCTCGTTGGTGCCTTCGAGCATGGTGATCAGCGAGGGCAGCGTCGTGTCGAGCAGTTGCACGCCGCCTTCGGCGCGGCGCTCGACCTTGATGCGGCGGCCGTCGAGGTCCACCTCGACGATGCGGCTGACGTAGGTCAGCAGGTTCATGTTCAGGCGCTTGGCGATGCCGGGGCCGACCTGCGCGGTGTCGCCGTCAATGGTCTGCTTGCCGGTGAACACCAGGTCCACCTGCTGCTCCTGGCTGATCTTGCGGATGGCCGCGGCCAGCGCGTAGCTGGTGGCCAGCGTGTCGGCGCCGGCGAAGGAGCGGTCGGTGACGAGGATGGCGTCGGTGGCGCCGAAGCTCAGGCACTTGCGCAGCGCATCTTCGGCCTGCGGGGGGCCCATGCACAGCACCGTGACGCGGCCGCCGAACTGGTCCTTCAGGCGCAGCGCCTCTTCCAGGGCGAAGAGGTCGTAGGGGTTGACGATGGCCGGCACCCCCTGGCGCATGATGGTGTTGGTGACCGGGTGGACGCGAATCTGCGCCGAATCCGGCACCTGCTTGATGCAGACGACGATGTGCATGGCAACTGTTCTCCTGAGAATCGGCTCTTGAGGCTGTTGAGTGGGGTGTCGCTCAGCCCGCGGCGCGCGCGGCGCGGCGCTCGGCCAGGCTGTCGCGCAGCGAGCTCAGCTGCACGTGCTGGGTGCCGTCGGTGTCCTGGAACACCTTGAACACTTTTTCCTTGGCGGGCGTGGAGGACACGAAGTCCTGGTAGGCCTGCACCAGCAGCTCGCGGTAGCGGCGGAACAGCTCCACCTCGTCCAGCCCGGCCAGGCCTTCGGTCTTGTGCAGGTATTGGTAGAAGCGCTTGAGGATGTGCAGCCGGTTGACGTGCACGGTGCGCTCCTCGAAGGGCACGCCGAAGAAATTGAGGAAATCCTCGGCGCTGGAGAGGGCCTTGAGGCGCTGGGTGAACGAGTCCATGTGGGGTCTCCCGGGGTGGTTCCGTTCAGGCGGCCAAGTGCTGCCGCATGGCGGTGTTGAGGTAGAGGTGGCGCAGGTCGGCGTCGGTCAGGGGCTGCTTGCGGGTGACGGCCAGGTCGCGGATGTGCAAGAGCAGTTGCTCGGCCTGGCCATCGCCCAGCGCCAGCCCCAGGCGTGCGCAGGCGGCGCGCACGCCGTGCGTGCCCGAGTGCTTGCCCAGCACCAGCTCATGCGTGCGGCCCAGTTCCTCGGGGGCAAAGGCTTCGTAGTTGCCGCGGTCCTTGAGCAGGCCGTCGACGTGAATGCCGGACTCGTGGCGGAACACCGCCGCGCCCACGATGCTCTTGCCCGCGGCTACCGGCCGGTTGGCGGCTTGCGCCACCAGTTGCGAGAGCATCGGAAGCTGGCGCATGTCCACGCCGCAGTCCACGCTGTACAGGTGGCGCGCAGCCATGGCCACTTCTTCCAGCGCCGCGTTGCCGGCGCGCTCGCCCAGGCCGTTGACGGTGGTGCTGGCGTGCGTGGCGCCGGCGCGCAGCGCGGCCAGCGTGTTGGCCGTGGCCAGGCCCAGGTCGTCGTGGGCGTGGATCTCGATGTCCAGGTCGGTTTCGGCGCGCAGCCTGGAGATGCGCTCGTAGGTGGCGAACGGGTCCAGCACGCCCAGCGTATCGGCGTAGCGCACGCGTATGGCGCCGTGTGCCTGCGCCACCTGCGCGGCGTGGCAGATGAAGGCGGGGTCGGCGCGCGAGGCGTCCTCGAAGCCCACGCTGACCGTGGCGCCGGCGTCGCGGGCGCGGTCCACGAACTCGGCGATGGTGGCCAGTACCCAGGCGCGGTTGCGGCGCAGCTTGCCCTGGATCTGCTGGTCCGACACGGCCACCGACATGTGCACGATGTGCGCGCCGCAGCGCAGCGCGGCTTCCAGATCGGTGCGCGTCATGCGCGCCCACACCATGGTGCGCGCACGCTTGACGTTGGAGACGATGGTGCGGATGAGCTCCACCTCCTGCTGGCCCATGGCGGGAATGCCCACTTCCATCTCGCCCACGCCGGCTTCGTCCAGCGCGCTGGCGATGGCCAGCTTCTCCAGGTCGGTGAACGCCACGCCTGCCGTCTGTTCGCCGTCGCGCAGGGTGGTGTCGTTGAGAACGAAACTGATTGGCTTCATGGGGGCTCCGGTTTCCGGACGTCGTGGCCGGGGCGTTCGCAAGCCCCGTGCCATGTCCTTCGTGCCCCTTAAGCCATTGACTGGCAAGCGTTTTTTCGCTGTTGTGCCCCCGCGCCGGGGGATGTGTGTTTTGTCGTCTTACCTACAGGGCGAACGTGCGGCGATCGGCTGGAGTGTCTGCGGCTTGCCCTGCATCAAGCCGCGGCCTTGCACCGTGGCGTCAAAGGCATTTCAGCGTGGTGGCCCGCTTGTTGCGCACAGGCGTGCCATGAATCCGAGCGATTTCGTGCAGTTTCTCCAATCGCCCGCCGGGACGGCGTTCCTGGGCGAGTTCACGCCGCGGCGCTTCGCGCGCGGGCAGATGGTGAGCATGCCGGGAGGCGCGGTGAACAGCGTGTTCATCGTCCGCAGCGGCCGCTTGCGCATTTACCTGGCCGACGAGCAGCGCGAGCTCACGCTGGCCTTTCTGGAGCCGGGCACCCTCTTCACCACGCACACGCCCACCTTCGTGATGGCGGTAGAGCCCACGGAGCTGAGCCTCATCGAGACGCGGCATTTCACGGCCTGCCTGGCGCGGGCTCCTGCGGCCGTGGGCGCCATCATGCGAACGCTGGGCACGCTGCTGGGCAGCACCATCGCCATCGTCGAGAACCTGGCGTTTCGGGACGCACGCCAGCGCCTGGCGCACTTTCTCCTGGACAGCGCGCGCCGCCGCGGCAGCGTTGCGGCGGACCAGGGCGGCGGCTGGGTGGTGCCGCTGCGCATGTCGCTCACCGACATCGCGCTGCTGCTGGGCTCGCGGCGCCAGACGGTGTCGGCCGTGCTGGGCGAGATGCAGCGGGACGGGCTGGTGCGCCGCCAGGGCCGCCAGCAGCTTTTCATTCCCGACCTGGCCCGCCTGGAAGCCTGGCTGCGCGAGGGCACGGCGCGAGACGCCGCGCGCGAGGCGCGTGAAACGTCCGCTGCGCGACAGACGGCGGTGGCGCGTGCGCCCTAGCCTTGCAGGCATCGCAACCCAACGCGCTTTCAGCCATGTCCTGCATCTGCCGCAATTCACAGTCCGCTGCTCAGGCCGCCACCGGCGACTCGCCAACCCCGACGCCCCACGCCCAGGGCGCCACCGACCGCTACGTGTCCTTCCAGGGCATCGATTGCGAAGGCAACACGCGCCGCGTGATGGCGCTCATAGACCGCTACACCTTGGGAGGCGAGCCGCTGGATGCCTTCTGGAGCTACTTCCACAAGCGCCGTGCCGCCACGCTGGGCCCGCGCTTCGACGACTTGCTGCTGCTCTCCAGCTTCGTCAACCCGGTGCGCGAGTTGTTCGAGGCCAAGGGCGACGCCGAAGGCCTGGCGCTGCTGGAGAAGCTCGAAGACGAGTGCTTCTGAGCACCAGCCGACCGCTCGAAACGCGCTTCGGATTTCACAGCATGGGATTTGCGTGAGTTTTGCAGGCAATCCCGCCGGAGGCTTTCAAGCGGCGCTTTAAAGTCGCCGCCCATGGAAAGCTTGGCCAATCTTGAATCCTTCGTGCGTTCCGCCGAGTCCGGCAGTTTTTCCGCGGCGGCGCGGCAGCTTGGGCTCACGCCTGCCGCGGTGAGCCGCAACGTGGGGCAACTGGAGCAGCGCCTGGGGGTGCGGCTGTTTCACCGCTCCACGCGGCGGCTGGAGCTGACGGAGGCGGGCGAGCGCTTCCTGTCCTCCGTGGACGGCCCGCTGCGGGCGCTGCGGGCTTCCATGGCCGATATCGGTCCGCAGGGCGACGCGGGCGGCGGCGTGCTCAAGGTCAGCATGGCGCGCGCGTTCGGCCTGGCCCATGTGCTGCCGCTGTTGCCGGAGTTTCGTGCGCAATGGCCTCGGCTCCAGCCGCAGTGGCATTTCGAGGACAGGGCCGTGGACCTGGTGGCCGAGGGCTTGGACGTGGCCATAGGCCCGGGGCTGGAGCTTGGCTCCGGCGTGGTGACGCGGACGCTGGCGCCAGCGCATCTGGTGGCGGTGGTTGCGCCGGCCTACATGGCGGGGCGTGCCGCGCCCAACCTCCCTTCGCGGCTGGCGGCGCTGGACGGCATCGTGCTGCGCCCGCCGGCGGGTGGCCGGGTGCGGCATTGGTCCATGCGCCAGGCCGACGGCTCTGCGCAGCAGGCCCTGCTGTCGGAGACCCTGGTCTTCGACGATCCGACCGCCGTGCGCGAAGCCTGCCTGCTGGGCTTGGGCGTGGCGCTGCTGCCGCTGGCCGATGTCCTGTTGCCCCTGCGGCGCGGCGCGCTGGTACGGCTGCTGCCGCAGTGGTGGGCGGACGCCGGCACCATCGCCGTGGCCCATGCCGCGGATGCGCCGCAAGGGGGCAAGGCACGGGCGTTCGTGGATTTCCTCGTGGAGCGATTCACGGCCGAGAGCCTGGCGCGCCGGCTGGACGCCAGCGCACCCTGATGCACGCCTGCCCCTGAGACCCTTGGACAGCGGCCCTGCCGCTGCCGCGCTGGCCTCAGCGCTCGCGCGCGTGGTTGCGCGTGAACTTGGGCAGCTCGATGACGAGCTCCGGCCCCTTGACCTTGACGCAGCAGGACAGGCGCGACTGCGCGTCCAGCCCCCAGGCGTCGTCGAGCTGGTCCTCTTCCTCTTCGTCGGCCGGGGCGAGGAATTGGGCCCCCTCGCGCACGTGCACGTGGCAGGTGGCGCAGGCGCCCACCTTCTCGCAGGCGTGCTCGATGGCGATGCCGTTGTCCAGCATGGTGTCCACCAGCTTGCGCCCGGGCTTGGCCTCAAAAACCTTGCCCTCGGGGCACAGGTCAGGGTGCGGCAGCACGCGGACGTGCGTGAGCACCACGGGCTTGGTGGCGGTGGCGTCCTTGGCTTCGGTGCTCATGGTGGCGGGCCTCAGGCTGCGATCTGGTCCATGCGCTGGCCCGAGAGGGCCTGGCGTATGCGCACGTCCATGCGCCGTCCGGCAAAGGGCGTGGTGATGTTGTTGAGCGCGGTGGAGGCGGCGCGCAGCGCGTCGCGCAACCGGCGCCAGTCTTCCTGCGTGCCGTCCAGCGACGCGCTTTCGGCCAGCAGGTCGGCCACGGCCTGCATGCCGGCCAGGATTTCCTGGCGCTCCTGCGGCTGCAGCAGCGCCTCGCCGTCCTCGCGCAGCGCGGCTTCGGTGGCGTCGATGAGGCGGCGGGCGTCGATCTGCGCCTCACGCAGCATGCGCGCGGCGCTGTCGTCGGCCGCGGCGCTCATGGCGTCCTTGAGCATGCCGGTGACGGTCTCGGTGGCCAAGCCGTAGCTGGGCTTCACTTCCACGTGCGCCTGCACGCCGGAAATCTGCTCGACGGCGCTCACGGAGAGCAGCCCGTCGGCGTCGATCTGGAAGCTCACGCGGATGCGCGCGGCGCCGGCGGCCATGGGCGGGATGCCGCGCAGCGTGAAGCGCGCCAGCGAGCGGCACTCGCCTACCAGCTCGCGCTCGCCCTGCACCACGTGCAGCGCCAGGGCGGTCTGGCCGTCCTTGAAGGTGGTGAAGTCCTGTGCGCGAGCCACGGGCACGCTGCTGTTGCGCGGGATGATCTTCTCGACCAGGCCACCCATGGTCTCGATGCCCAGCGACAGCGGGCACACGTCCAGCAGCAGCAGGCCGTCGCCGGTGCGGTTGCCCGCGAGCTGGTCGGCCTGGATGGCCGCGCCCAGGGCCACGGCCTGGTCCGGGTCGATGTCGGTGAGCGGGGGCTTGCCGAAAAGCTTTTCGATTTCGGCGCGCACCTGCAGCAGCCGGGTCGAGCCGCCGACCAGCACCACGCCGTCAACCTCTTCGACGCGCAGCTTGGCGTCGCGCAGCGCGCGCTTGACCGGGCCCAGGGTGCGTTCCACCAGGGGGCGGGTCAGCTCGTCGAAAGCGGTGCGGGTGAGCGTGAGCACGGCCTCGCTGCCGTCGGCGCGCAGGCAGCGCATGTCGACG
Organism: Azohydromonas lata; assembly: GCF_034427735.1. Classification (NCBI taxonomy): domain Bacteria; kingdom Pseudomonadati; phylum Pseudomonadota; class Betaproteobacteria; order Burkholderiales; family Sphaerotilaceae; genus Azohydromonas; species Azohydromonas lata. The sequence continues at coordinate 14,977 of NZ_JAXOJX010000029.1, read as the reverse complement.
GCTTCCTGTTCGCTGAGCGCCTCCTTGGCCCTGCGCGCCGCGGCCAGCAGCGCGCCGGTTTCGGAAGTCCAGCCGCCGGTGGCGGCCATGAAGTGTTCGGCCAGGCGGTGGTCGAAGTCGTCGCCGCCCAACATGGCGTCGCCGTTGGTGGCGATGACTTCGAAAACGCCGCGCTGCAGCCGCAGCACGGACACGTCGAAGGTGCCACCGCCCAGGTCATAGACCACGAAAGTGCCTTCGCTGCCCTTGTCCAGGCCGTAGGCGACGGCCGCGGCGGTGGGTTCGTTGAGCAGGCGCAGCACGTGCAGCCCGGCCTGCTGCGCGGCGTCCTTGGTGGCCTGGCGCTGCGCGTCGTCGAAGTAGGCAGGCACGGTGATCACCGCGCCCACCAGCGCGCCGCCCAGCGCGCCTTCCGCGCGTTCGCGCAGCGCGCGCAGCACCTGCGTGCCCACCTCCACGGGGCTCTTGACGCCCTGGCGCGTCTGCACGCCCACGGCGGTGTCGGACAGGGCTTGCAGCTCGTAGGGCAGCATGGCCTTTTGCACGTCGGCCAGGCGCCGGCCTATGAGGCGCTTGGCCGAGGCGATGGTGTTGAGCGGGTCGGAGGCGGCCAGGGCCTGGGCCTCGTGGCCTACCGTCACGCCGCCGAAGGCGCCGTAGTGGACCACCGAGGGCAGCAGCGCACGGCCCTGCTCGTCGCTGAGCACCTGGGGCACGGCGCTGCGCACCGTGGCCACCAGGGAGTTCGTGGTGCCCAGGTCTATGCCCACGGCCAGGCGGTGCTGGTGGGGGGCGGCGCTGCGACCGGGTTCAGCGATTTGCAACAGGGCCATGGCCTTGCTCCTTCTTAGACGGCGAAGCTCTCGCCGCAACCGCAGGTGGCGCTGGCGTTGGGGTTGTTGAACTTGAAGCCCTCGTTGAGGCCTTCGCGCACCCAGTCGAGCTGGGTGCCTTCGATCATGGGCAGGCTGGCCGCGTCCACCAGCAGCGTCACGCCTTCGCTGTCAAAGCGCAGGTCTTCGGCGCCGAGCTCGTCGGCAAACTCCAGCGCGTAGGCATAGCCGGAGCAGCCGCTGGTCTTCACCGCCAGGCGCAGGCCCAGCCCGCCGCCGCGTTGCGCGAGCGCCTTGCGGATCTGGTTCGCGGCCTTGGGAGTCACGCTGATGGACATGGGGAATGCCTTTCTGTGTTCATGGGCCCGCGCGTGCACCGTAGACCGGCGCGCGGGCCTGATCGGGTCGAACGGAAATCAGACGGAGAAAGAGCTGCCGCAGCCGCAGGTGCTGGAGGCGTTGGGGTTCTTGATGACGAAGCGAGCGCCTTCGAGCTTGTCCTCGTAGTCGATCTCGGCGCCCACCAGGTACTGCAGGCTCATGGCATCCACCACCACCTTGACGCCGTCGCGCTCGATGCGGAAGTCATCTTCCTTGCGTTCGTCGTCGAAGGCGAAGCCGTACTGGAAGCCCGAGCAGCCGCCGCCGGTGACGAAAATGCGCAGTTGCAGCGCAGGATCGCTCTCCTCGGCCAGCATCTCCGACACCTTGCTCACCACCGCTTCGGTCAAGCGGATGGGGTCGGTGCCCTCGGGCAATTCGATGGGGGCCGGCGGCACGGCGGAGGTGCTGCAGCTGCCGGAGGCGTTGGGCTGGGATTGGCAGGCCATGTGGGTTCTCCTGGTGAGAAGGTGGCGTGGATCGTTGAGTGGGAGACGGTGGCTGGGGTTCAGCCGTTGCTGCTGGCGCAGGCCGCTTGCTCGGTGACGGGGCTGCGGCGCGAGCGGTAGTCGGCCACGGCCGCCTTGATGGCGTCCTCGGCCAGGATGGAGCAGTGGATCTTCACCGGCGGCAGCGCCAGCTCCTCGGCGATGGCCGTGTTCTTGATGGCCAGTGCCTGCTCCAGCGTGCGGCCCTTGACCCACTCCGTCACCAGCGAGCTCGACGCGATGGCCGAGCCGCAGCCGTAGGTCTTGAACTTGGCGTCCTCGATCACGCCGGTGTCGGGGTTGACCTTGATCTGCAGCTTCATCACGTCACCGCAGGCCGGTGCGCCCACCATGCCGGTGCCGACGCTATCGTCGGTCTCCAGGCTGCCGACGTTGCGCGGGTTTTCGTAATGGTCTAGGACCTTGTCGCTGTATGCCATGTGACGTGCTCCTGGTCTGGACTGGATGTGTTGGCGGTTTCAGTTGGTCGGCAGACGTGGTGTCAGTGCTCGGCCCACTGGATGGATTTGAGGTCTATGCCGGCCTGGTGCATTTCCCACAGCGGGCTCAGGCTGCGCAGCCGCTCCACGGTGGAGCGCACCTGCGCGACGGCGGCGTCAATCTCGTCCTCGGTCGTGAAGCGGCCCACCGAGAAGCGGATGGAGCTGTGCGCCACCTCGTCGGACAAGCCCAGCGCGCGCAGCACGTAGCTGGGCTCCAGGCTGGCGGAGGTGCAGGCCGAGCCGGAGGACACGGCCACGCCCTTGATGCCCATGAGCAGCGACTCGCCCTCGACGAACTCGAAGCTGACGTTGAGGTTGTGCGGCACGCGCTTGTCCAGGCTGCCGTTGACGCGCACGGCCGGGATGTCCTGCAGCCCGGCCAGCAGCCGCTCGCGCAGCGCGCGGATGCGCTCGTTCTCGCGGCCCATGCCTTCCTTGGCCAGGCGATAGGCCTCGCCCATGCCCACGATCTGGTGCGTGGGCAGCGTGCCGGAGCGCATGCCGCGCTCATGGCCGCCGCCGTGGATCTGGGCCTCGATGCGCACGCGCGGCTTGCGGCGCACGTACAGGGCGCCTATGCCCTTTGGACCGTAGGTCTTGTGCGCGGACAGGCTCAGCAGGTCCACCGGCAACGTGCTCATGTCGATCTCGACCTTGCCGCTGGCCTGCGCCGCATCGACGTGGCAGAGAATGCCGCGGGCACGGCACATGGCGGCGATGGCGGGGATGTCCTGGATCACGCCGATTTCGTTGTTCACCCACATCACCGACACCAGGATGGTGTCCGGGCGAAGCGCGGCCTGCAGCGCGGCGAGGTCCAGCAGCCCGTCCTCCTGGACGTCGAGGTAGGTGACCTCGAAACCTTCGCGCTCCAGCTCGCGCATGGTGTCCAGCACGGCCTTGTGCTCGGTCTTGACCGTGATGAGATGCTTGCCGCGGCTGCGGTGGAACTGCGCCGCGCCCTTGATGGCCAGGTTGTTGGACTCCGTGGCGCCGGAGGTCCAGACCACTTCGCGAGGGTCGGCGCCTATGAGCGCGGCGACGTGCTCGCGGGCAATCTCCACCGCCTCTTCGGCTGCCCAGCCGTACGCATGGCTGCGCGAGGCGGGATTGCCGAACTGCTGGTAGAGGTAAGGCACCATCTGCTGCACCACCCGCGGGTCAACCGGCGTGGTGGCTGCGTAGTCCAGGTAGATCGGCTTTGCGCTGTCCATTGAAGGCTCCCGTGCTGCGTTGCCGGGTGATTCGCATGTACCGTGCCAACCCTGGGTCAGCGCGAAAAGTTGCGCTGCATCAAGACCTTATCAATTACTTTGGGTGCAAAGGCGCACATGCCGACATCGCCGCGCCGTTGGCGGTGTCGCTTTTGTAGGGTCTGCGACGCGAAGGCCGCCGGGGGCTGTGACCGCTCGCGCAGACGGGCCGGCGGGCAGCCGGGCGGAGTCCGCGCGGCTCGCGCAGGCTTCGCAGGTTTATGCGCGGTACTCGAACATTGCCGGCTCGGCGTTGCGGTACACGCGCAGCCACGACAGCGTGGCCGGCACCAGCGAGCGCGCGGCAAACCATGCGGTCTCGTCGCGCTGCGCCCCCTCGGCCGCCATCGCGGCGGCGGCACTGCGCCAGCCGTCCCATTCGAGCTCCGGCATGGCCGTGCGCACCTCAGGAGGCAAGGCGCCCAGCGTGTCGGCCATGGTGTGGAGCTGGCGCAGCACTTCCAGGCGCGTCAGCCGCGAGCGAAGGAACTCGGCCTCCTGCAGGTCTTCCAGCAGCATCAGCACGCCTTCGCCGGCTTCTTCTATGAGCTTGAACAGGGGGGCGGTGAACATGATGGCGGGGTGGCTGCAATTTCCGCGCCCGGCCGCACCGCCAACGTGCGGCCACGCACCGTTGCGCGCCACATAAATCCCTTGAGTGGTGAGTGTTTGATCCATGTCAGTTGCCTGCGCATCCGGCGATGAGGCCTGGCTGGTGTTGACGTCCGTCAGTATCCAGGCGGCATGCCGATGGTGCAATGCGTCTGCCCTGATCCGGGATGTGGGCCCGGCAAGGGCCCTTTCGTGTGTGAAGTTGCTAAAACAACTAAAACGGCATTGAGGCAGAGCCGGCCGAGGCGACGGCCGGTTGCCAAAAAATATCAGGCCGCCCTTGGGCGGCCTGTTTTCTTTTCCGGCTTGAAGGCGCGGCGCCGGACCGCGCCGCCCGGACCTCAAGCCACGAAGAGGTAGTCCGACAGTGCCGACGCGCCGCCCGTGGCCAGCACCAGCGGCGTGAGCTCGGCGGCGCTGATCAGCGCATCCGCGGCCGCGGCGCGGAACAGGAACACGCCGGTCTGCGCTCCGTTGTCCACGGCGAAGAGCCGGGCGTCGCCCACGGCATACGCCGACGTGGCCGAACCTATTGCCGCCGCGGCGCTGGCCGTGGTGATGGCGCCCGCGATGTCCTGGCTGAACACCACCAGTTCCGCTGCCGTACCGAAGCCGCCGGGCGCATTGCGCAACAGCGCGTTCTCGACCACGGTGTCGCCGTCTCCGACGCGCACGCCGGCCATGCTGAACAGCAGGCTGTCGTCGGCGCTGCTCCAGTCGGTGATGCTGTCCATGCCGGCCAGGTTGTCGAAGACGAAGCTGTCGGCCTGCGTGCCGCCGCTGAGCGTGTCGGCGCCAGCGGCACCGCGCAGCGTGTCGTTGCCGGCGCCCCCGGACAGCGTGTTGCCCAACGCGTTGCCTTGCAGCAAGTTCGTCGCGGCGTTGCCCGCGCCGCTGACAGCCGCGCCTCGCAGCAGCAGGTTTTCCAGTCCGGCGGCCAGCGTGTGGTTGATGTAGGCGACCACGGTGTCCGTACCCGACCCGCCGGTCTCGTCCGCCGTGTCACCGGCGGCCTCGACGATGTAGACGTCGTTGCCCGCGCCGCCGCGCATGATGACGCCGGCTTCGCCATCCAGCAGGTCGTTGCCGGCTCCGCCGTTGACGATGTTGGCCCCGGGCCGGCCGACGAGAACGTCGGCGTTGCCGGTGCCGGCGATGGTGAGCTGCCCGGCCGGCGCCGGGTCGTCGTCGACGATGGTCGCCACCACCGGCGTGCCGCCGACCACCGCATTGACCGCACTAAAGAGGTTGAGGGCAAAGGTTTCCGGCGTTTCCGCCACCAGGTTGTCCAGCAGCGGAATGCGGACCACCTGCATGGTCTGGCCGGGCGCGAACACCAGCGTGCCGCTGAGCGCGACGTAGTCGCTGCCATTGGCGGCGCTGCCGTTGGAGTTGCTGTAGCTGACGCTGACTTGCTGCGCCGACGGCGCGCTGAGGCTGACCACGAAGTCCAGTGCCGTGCCCGCCTCCGGCGCCCAAATCGCGGCGGCCGATACGGTGGGCGTGGCCGCCGTCGCCATATCGCTGGGTGCGATGGCCATGTGCCCGCGCACGTCGCCGATGGTGGCGTTGACTGCGCTGCTGAGTTGGAGGTCGAAGAACTCCACGCCTTCGGCCACTGCGTCGTTGCGCATCGGCACCAGCACGGTCTTGCTGGTCTCGCCCGGGGCGAACACCAGGACTTGGGCGGCCTGCGCGTCGTAGTCCGCCCCGGCCGAGGCCGTCCCGTCCGCGGTTGCCGCCACCACCGTGACCTGGCTGGTGCTTGGACGGTCCAGCGTGACGTTGAAGCGCGCGAACCCGCCGCCCTCGTCCGCGATGCCATCGTCCACCCTGATGACGGGCACGCCGCTGGGCGCGTCGTTGTCCTGGATCCAGCCCAGGCCCGCGCCATCCACGATGGTGGCGTTGACGGCGCTGAACAGGTTCAAGCGCAGCAGCTCGGCAGGTTCGGCCGTGGTGTTGTCCAGGACGGGGATGGACAACACCTTGGTGGTCTCCCCGGGCGCGAACACCAGCGTGTTCGACTGGGCGGCATAGTCGCTGCCATTGGCTGCCGTGAGATTGCTGTTGCTGTAGCTCACGCTGACTTGCTGCGTCGAGGGCGCATTGAGGCTGACGATGAACTGCAGCGCACCGTCGCTCTCGCCGGCTTGGGCGTCCGACACGCTCACCAGCGGCAGGATGGCCGCCGGCGCATCGTTGGCACCGATGAAGGCCCGTGCGCCGTTGTCCGGCAACGTGGCGTTCACGGGCGAGGACAGCACCAGGTCGAAGTACTCGGTGCCCTCGGCCAGCGCATCGTTGGCCAGTGCGACGGTCACCGTCTTGACGGTCTGGCCGGGGGTGAAGGTCAGGGTTTGAAGCACCTGTGCGCTGTAGTCGGCGCCCGCCAGCGCCGTGCCGTTGGCCGTGGCCACGTTGACGCTCACGTTGCTGGTGCTTGGGCGGTCCAGCGCAAGGGTGAAGGTGACGCTGCCTGCGGCCTCGTCCACCACGCTGTCCGCCACCTGGATGACGGGCGTGCCGCTCGGGGCGTCGTTGTCGTAAAGGGTGCCCAGCCCATCGTTGTCCACGATCACGCCGTTGACGGCGGAGAACAGGTTCAGGCGGGCGAACTCCACGCGCTCCTGCGTGGTGTCGTTCAGCACGGGAATCACGACCACCTTGGTGGTCTCCCCGGGCGCGAACACCAGCGTGTTGGACAAGGCCACGTAATCGCTGCCGTTGGCGGCCGTGACGTTGGAATTGCTGTAGCTCACGCTCACCGTCTGGTTGGACGGCGCGCTGAAGCTCACCACGAAGCGCAATGCCGTGTCGCTTTCATCAGCCACGGCGTCGGAAACGCGTATGAGCGGCTGCGCCACGGGCGTGGCGTCGTTGGCGCCTATGGTGGCGCGCCCAAAGGTGGGGGCTGCCAACACGCCGCCCACCGCGGCGGACAACTGCAGCATGAAGGTTTCGTCCAGTTCCGCGACGCCATCGTTGGCCAGCGCGACGCTGACGGTCTTGGCGACTTGCCCCGGGGTGAAGGTCAATGTCTGCGCCGCCAGCGCGGTGTAGTCCGAGCCGGCAATGGCCGTCCCATTGACCGTGGCGACGTTGACGCTGACGTTGCTGGTGCTGGGCCGGTCCAGTGCCACCGTGAAAGTGACGAAACCCGCGGACTCGTCCACGACCGTATCGGCCACGCGGATGACGGGCGTCCCGCTGAGCGCGTCGTTGTCATGGACGGTGCCCAGGCCGTCGTTGTCCACGATGGTGCCGTTGACCGCGGAAAACAGGTTCAGGCGTACCAGTTCCGTCCGCTCCGCCGTGGTGTCGTCGAGCACGGGCACCGTCACGACCTGCGTGGTTTGCCCAGGCAGGAAGACCAGCGTGCCGCTCCCTGCCAGGTAGTCGGACCCGTTGGCCGCGGTGACGTTGGAATTGCTGTAGCTCACGCTCACCTGTTGGGTGGCGGGAGCGCTGAGGCTGACCACGAAGCGCAGGCTCGCATCGCTTTCGTCGGCAACCGCGTCCGAAACGCTGATCAGCGGTGAAATCACCGGCGTGGCGTCGTTGGCGCCTATGGTGGCGCGGCCCAAGGCAGGCGCCGCCAGTACGCCGCCCGCGGGGGCGGACAGCACGAGATCGAAAGTCTCCGCGCCCTCGGCCACCGCGTCGTTGATCAGCGCCACGCTGACCGTCTTGGCCGTCTGGCCTGGCGAGAACAGCAGCGTCTGCGACAGTGCGGTGTAATCCGACCCGGCCAGTGCCGTGCCGTTGGCCGTGGCGACGTGGACGCTGACGTTGCCAGTCGCCGGCCGGTCCAGCGTGACCGTGAAGCTCACCACGCCGGCACTTTCGTCGACCACCCTGTCGCCCACGCGGATGACCGGCGCGCCGGGCAGGATCTGGTCGTTGTCGTAGATGGTGGCCCAGGCGGTGTTGCGGGCGATGGTGTCGTTGACCGGGCTGAACAGGTTGAGCAGGAAGAACTCGGTGCGCTCCGCAGTGGTGTTGGCCAGGATGGGGATGTCCACGGTCAGCACGGTCTGGCCGGGCGCGAAGGTCACGGTGCCTGAGCGCGCGCTGTAGTCGGAGCCGTTGGCGGCCGTGGCGTTGGAGTTGCTGTAGCTGACGCTGACGGGCAGCGCGCTGGGCGCAGTCAGGCGCAATGTGAAACGGGCAACCGTACTTGACTCGTCGACGTCGACGTCGTCCACCGTGATGGGCATGGCGCAGCTCTCCTTGCGGTTATGGGATGCCGGACGCAAGCTTTGTGTGCGCCGGCTCCGCAAGTGAGCTTAGGTATCGCCTCCCCTCGGGGCTTCCCCGGGTCTGGGCTAAGGATGTAATGAGCTATTGCACCGTGCCACGCACGGTGACCAAACACATCTGCCGCGCTTCAGGTTTCGGGGCCGAAGCACACCGGATGGTCGGTGCACACGGCGCAGCTGGGCGCCTTGCAGATGAAGATTTCCTCGCGCTCGCACAGTTGCTTGTAGAGGAACTTCTTCCATTTCATGTCGCCGGTATTGCGTACCACCAGCGAGGGGAACCAGTGCCTCATCAGCGCCGAGAGCTCGGCGCGCGAAGCCAGTTGCAGGTCCTGCCAGAGGTGGTTGTCACCCAGGCAGGCCACGGCCACGGTGTCGGCCATGTGCTCGATCTCGGCCGGTGTGCCGGCCGATGGATCGGCATGGTCCAGCAGCAGCTGCCTCACGTCCTGCACCTCGTCGTCGCGCGTGGCGCGGCGCGACAGGGCCATGGGCAGGGGCTGGGGAAGGAAACGCTGCTGGGAGAGCATGATCAGGCCGCCGCGGGAGCGTGCGTGTAGCACTTCTTGGGGCAGATCTTGGAGCAGGCGGTGCAGCCTATGCAAAGCTCCTTGTGGGCGATGGTCATGACTTTCTTCTCGTATTCCTCGTCATCGTCGCCATCGGGGTCCAGCGAGATGCGCTCGCCGTCCTCGTCGAGGCCGATGAGCTCGAGCACGCCGCGCGGGCAAACGCGGAAGCAGCGGCCGCAGCCGATGCACTTGTCTTCGTTGATTTCTTCAACGAAAGCCGGGGTCCAGCTTTCGCCCGAGGGCATGGTGACGCTGAAATTAGCCATGACAGTCTCTGTGTGTCGTGATGTCCTGTCGCCCTGAGGTATCGAGGGGCCCGCGGCCAGGCCTCGATACCTCAGTCCGAAAGGATTCCTCTTCCGATGATCCGGCGGCCTGGGGTCAGGCCGCCGCCTGGGCCGCGGCCAGCTTGGCGCGCGCGGCCATCAGGGCCTCGTGCGCCTCGTGGGCGATGCGCGCCACCTCGGGAATGCGTTCCCAGTTGGTGGGCAAGTCTTCGCTGAGGTCGTGCAGGTCCATCTTGGCCTGCGTGGCCTTGGCGTTGAGCTTCTTGAGCTCCGCCTTGATCGCGTCGATGTCAGCCATAGGTCGCAACCTCCTTGTACTGTTCGATCATCGAGATGCCCTCGTCGACCAGCTTGTTGCCCGCGTCGGCGAGCTTTTGCAGCGAGGCGTAGCCGAAGCGGTGCACGTCGCGCAGGTAGCGGTTGACGACGATGAGGCGCCCGGTGGTGAGCACCGCGCGGCCGAAGCCTTCGTGGCTCATTTTCATCATGGGCGACACCATGCAGCCCGTGGCGCGCTCGATGGCCAGGCCGATGGCGTTGTGGAACAGGTCCAGCCGCCACAGCGTATCGGGATCGGGGTCGCCCATGACCGGCATCTGCCGGCGCTGTTCGGCCGTGATGATGTAGGGCTCCAGCAGATTCAGGTCGCTCTTGCCTTCCCACGTGCCGTGGGTGTCCTGGGCGCGCAGCTGCTTGATCAGCTCGCGGATGAAGCGGTCCTGCAGCAGCGCCTCGTCGGTGCCGTGCTCCTGCACTTCTTCGCTCATTGTTTCACCTCTTCTTCGTCGAAATCGAAGCTCTTTTCCTTGCCCTTTTGCAGCGCCTTGCGCAGCCAGGGCGGCGGCGTGCCCTTGAGCACCCCCTGGAGTTTTTCCAGAATTTCGCTGATGGGGTCCGGGCCCGTCACCTTGACGGGATGGATGCCGCTGGCCACCACGCGCGCGGCGGCCGAGCCGCCGATGGCCGCCACGTAGACGATGGCCACGTCGTGGATGGCGGCGAGCTTGGGCGCGAGCTTGTCCTCGTCGCCGTCCTCGGCCAGGTTGTCGCCGAAGGCATAGTCCTCGATGAAGGTGGCGCCGTCGGCGCTCACCTCGTACACGGCCAGGTGCTTGGCCCAGCCGAAGTGCGCGTCCACGCGCTGCTGGTCCTGGGTGGCGAAGGCAACTTTCATGGGCGGGTACTCCTTGAGGGGGCGGTACGGTTCAAAGTCCGATTTCGGCAACGTCATCGCTCGCGGCAGCAGGCTGCGCCAGACCGGCGGCCGCTGCACGGGCCGCAGGCGTGAGCGGCCAATCGTCGGGGCTTGCATGGTGAATCTGATCCATCAACAGGTTGCCGACTTCGTAGACGAAGTTTCGGCTGCCGCGGTAACCGACGTGGCAAATGTGCGAGTTGCCGATGCGGTCGAACGTCGGAATGCCAAGCCGGAACAGCGGCTTGTTCAGACGCTGCGCGGCCTGCCGGCCATGCGAGTGCGTCATCAACAGGTCGCAGCCCGCGGCTTGTGCGCTGCGCTCCAGGTCTTCAAGGTCGCCGATCAGCACTTCGCCCGTGGGCATGCGCTCCAGCAGCGGCGACTTGGTGGTGGTGATGCACACCGACAGCTCCGCACCCATCTCGGCGAGGAAGTTGCCGGCCGACCACAGCAGGTCCGGCTCGGCGCCCAACGCCACCTTGACGTTGCCGAAGTGGAAGTGGCCATCCAGCATGGCGTCCACCAGCTGGCTGCGCTGGCGGCGCAGTTTCGCGGGCACGGGCTTGCCGCTGAGCTGGGCCAGGAACTTGATCAGGGCGTCCGATGCCGTCAGGCCGGTGAGCCGGTCGAACATCGTGTAGGGCACGCCGCAGCGGGCCTGCAGGGCTGCGGCGGCCGCGCGCATCTGCTCGCCTATGGCGATGGTGTGCTGCGCGCCGCCCAGGGCCTGCAGGTCTTCCAGCGCCGTGCCGCCCAGCGTCGTGCCCAGCCAGGCGTCGGGGATGTGGCCGTCCAGCGAGCCGGACACGTCCGGCGCGAACACGGGCTGCAGGCCGAAGGATTCGATGATCTCGCGCAGCTCCTCGATGTCGCCCGGCGTGAGGTGGCAGCCCGGCAGCACGGCCACCTTGCCGGCCACCTTGGGCTCGTCCTGGCGCGGCAGCTTGGCCACCAGCGCGGCGGCGGCGGCGGCCCAGCCGTCCTGGAAGGCGCCCACGTAGTCCGGCGTGGAAACGTAGACCACGGCGGTGTCGTTGAGCTCCGGGTGCTTCTCGTAGGCCAGCTTGATGAACGCCTCGACGTCGTCGCCCTTGGTCTCGGTCAGGCCCGTGGAGCAGATGGCGATGAGCCTGGGCTTGGCGCGGGTGCGGATGTTGATCAGCGCCTTTTCCAGGTTGTCGTAGCCGCCCATGATGGTGGTGGCCTCGTTCATCGCCGTGGTCTGCAGCGGGATGGCCTCCTTGAAGTGGCGCACCAGCAGCACCAGGCCGAAGGAGGTGCAGCCCTGCGAGCCGTGCATCACGGGCATGCACGAGGCCAGGCCCATGAAGGCGTAGCTCGCGCCCAGGGGCTGGCTCATCTTGAGCGGATTGACGGCGGCGGCTTTCTTCGACTCGGTGACCAGTGCCATGGCTTGCTCCGGTAAGTGGACTGCGGCTCAGACGGGCAATGCAGCTTGGGCGGTGTCTTCCCACGGGGCCGGCGCGCGCACCTGTTGCCACACGGGGTTGAAGATCGCCTTGTCGATCTCGTTGATCATGGTGACCATGCCCTCGTAGCCGGCGAAGGCGTAGTGGCGCTCCTGGTTGATGTCCATCCAGGGCATGCGCGCCTTGAGGGCCACGAACTGGCTGCGGCCGCCGCTGAGCATGATGTCGGCCTTGGCGTCGCGCAGCATGGCGTACATCTCGCGCGGGCTCAGGTCGTCGATCATGTGGGCGTCGTCGCCCATGATTTCCTTGATCTTTTCCTTGTCTTCCCGGGTGCTCTTCTTGACGCTGGTGCCCACCACTTCCAGGCCGGCCTCCTGCAGCGCCGAGACCACCGACCAGCTCTTGACGCCGCCGGTGATGAGCAGCACCTTCTTGCCCGCGAGGCGCTGGCGGTAGGCGCGGATGCGCTCGTAGGCGCGCGCCTCCTCCACGGCGATGAGCGCCTCGGTGCGGTCCTTGAGCTCGGCGTCGGCGCCCTGCTCCACCAGCAACCGCGCGATCTCGCGCAGCGTCATGCTCATGTCCGAGATGCCGTAGAACGAGCCTTCGAAGAACGGGATGTTCCAGCGCTGCTGCATGCGCGTGGCGATGTTGATCATCGACTTGGAGCACACCATCATGTTGACCTTGGCGCGGTGTGCGCTGGCCACCTCGCGGTAGCGGCCGTCGCCGGACATGCAGCTCAGTATGCGAATGCCCAGCGCATCGAGCATGGGCTTGACCTGCCACAGCTCGCCGGAGAGGTTGTACTCGCCGATGATGTTGATGTCGTAGGGCGTGGTGTACTCCGGCTCCATGGTGCCGACCACGTAGTCCAGCAGCGCCTCGGCGCCCAGCTTGTTGCCCAGGTTCTTGGGGCCCGCGAAGCCGGGCGCGTTCACCGGGATCACCGGGCGGCCGAACTTCTCCGCGGCGCGCTTGCAAACGGCCTCGATGTCGTCGCCGATCAGGCCGGTGACGCAGGTCTGGTAGACGAACACCGCCGCCGGGTCCTGCGTGTCCAGGATCTGGCGAATGGCCTTGAACAGCCGCTTCTCGGCGCCGTAGATGACGTCGAGCTCGTTGATGTCCGTGGTGAAGCCGATGCGGTACAGCTCCGAGCCGGAGGAGGCGCTGTGCCGGTTGTCCCACGAGTTGCCCTCGCAGGCGATGGGGCCATGCACAAGGTGCGCGACGTCCACGATGGGCTGCAGCGCGATCTTGGCGCCGTCGAAGGCGCAGCCGCCTGCGGCGGCACCGGGGGTGAGCTGCTTGGTGCAACCCTTCTTGCGCGCCTTCTCATCCTTGGCCTGGTTGATTTCACAACCGGGCTCATCGAAGACCTGCGCAATCTTGTCCTTCAGGCTGGGCAGCATGGGTTCTCCTAGGCGTGCGCTGTCTCCTATGCAGGTTCGATGCCAGGGTTTTCCCCGCATGATCTGGAACAAATCGGCCGCGCGGCGCGGGTTTAGTGGCCGCGGCTTGGACGGTTCGCGACAATTGCGACATGGGCGGCGCCAAAGCCCGATGCTCCTGGCCGCCGTGCCGCCCGCCCCGCTTCCAGCCGTGATGGGTTTCACGATGCGCAAGAATGGCGGGTTGTCCAGAAAGCCAGCCGCCATGCTCATCAACTGCGTCGTCTATCAGGAGGGGAAAAAGCTCTCCGACATCTCCGTGGAAGACATCAGCCGCTACGTGGAGCGGCCGGACTGCTTCGTGTGGGTGGCGCTGCGCGATGCCAGCGACGAGGAGCTGGCCACCATGCAGCGCGAGTTCGGCCTGCACGACCTGGCCATCGAGGACGCCAGCCACGGCCAGCAGCGGCCCAAGGTGGAGGAGTACGGCGACCAGCTCTTCGTGGTGATGCACACCGTGGAGATAGACGCGCTGGACCAGTTGCAACTGGGCGAGGTGGACGCCTTCGTGGGCCGCAACTTCGTGCTCTCGGTGCGCAACCGCAGCCGCCACAGCCTCCTGGGCGTGCGCCAGCGCGCCGAACAGGAGCCCCACCTGCTTCGCCATGGTGCCGGCTTCGTGCTGTATGGCCTGCTGGACGCGGTGGTGGACCGCTACTTCCCGCTCATCGACATGATGGAAACCGAACTGGAAGCGCTGGAGGCGCAGATCTTCGAGTCCGGCGCGGCGCGGCAGAACATCCGCCAGCTCTACCACCTCAAGCAGCGCATCATGACCGTGCGCCACGCCGTCACCCCGCTGCTGGAAGCCGTGAGCAAGCTCTGGCGCGGGCGCGTGCCCGCCGTGTGCGAAGGCAACCGTGAATATTTCCGCGACGTCTACGACCACCTGCTGCGCATCAACGCCAGCCTGGACTCGCTGCGCGACACCATAGGCACGGCCATACAGGTCAACCTGTCCATGGTGACCATCGAGGAGTCGGAGATCACCAAGCAGCTCGCGGCCTGGGCGGGCATCTTCGCCGCGGCCACGGCGTTTGCGGGCATCTGGGGCATGAACTTCGAGACCATGCCGGAGCTGAAGTGGAAGTACGGTTACCCGCTGGCCCTGAGCACCATCGTGCTGACCTGCGTGTTCCTGTACCGGCGCTTCAAGAAGGCCGGCTGGCTATGAAGCTCCCATGAAAAAGCGGCCCGCGGGCCGCTTTTCGGTTGGGGCGGGCGAGCCCGGCCGATCGCCGACCGATCAGAACTTCACCACGATGTCCTCGTTGCGGACGATGAACTGGCACGCCAGGCGGTAGGGCGGCGGCGTGTCGGCGTTCTCGGCCTGGGCGATCTGCTCCGGCGTGATCTTGCCGGACAGGCGCAGCACGGCCTTTTCCTTCTCCGTCAGGGCCACGGCGCACGGCGTCTTGTTCGACAGCACCATGACCTCCACGGCGCACGAGCCGCATTCGCCGTTCTCGCACTCGAAGTGCACGGGAATCTTGTGCGCCTGGGCCACGCTCAGCAGCGTCTGCGTGTCGCCCGCGACGGCATACACCGTCACGTCCTTCTTCATGCTTGGGGAAGAGAAAGTCACATTGGCCATGGGAGTCTCCTTGGTCTACCTCGAAAAAAGGCCCACCAGGCATGGGCAAACTTGCCATGCCGGGCGGGCCGGGGATGCTGATCGGAAAACGGCGTGATCAGCGGATG
>NZ_JAXOJX010000028.1:0-92866 GCF_034427735.1 Azohydromonas lata | reverse complement strand
CCCGTGGCCGCCGCGCCTGCGCCGGCCGCTGCTGCCCCGGCGCCCGCCGAGCCGCCCAAGCCCGCGCTGCGCGTGGTGAAGGCTGCCGAAGTGGCCGATGCCGAGAAGCAGCGCCTGGCCGACCTGGAGCGCCGCCGCAAGGCCGCCGAGGCTGAGGCCGCCGCCATCCGCGCCATGATGAATGCACCCAAGAAGGTGCTCGTGGCCAAGAAGGAGGAGCCCAAGCCGGCGCCCGCGCCCATCAAGGGCACCATCCACAAGCCCGCGGCCAAGCCCGGTGCGCCGGCGACCACGCAGGCCACGGCCGCTGCGGGTGCGGCCAAGCCCGGCGACAAGAAGTCGGTCAAGTCCGAGAAGCTGTCCTCCAGCTGGGCCGACGACGCCGCCAAGAAGCGCGGCGCCGTCAAGGGCCGTACCGAGGCGGGTGCCTCGGCCGGTGGCGCTCGCCCCGGCTGGCGCTCGCCCCGTGGTGGACGCCGTGGCGGTGATCGCGACGAGCGCGGCGGTTCCAACTTCGTGGCGCCCAACGAGCCGCAAGTGCAGGAAGTGCACGTGCCTGAGACCATCAGCGTGGCCGACCTCGCTCACAAGATGAGCGTCAAGGCCTCCGAGGTCATCAAGCAGCTCATGAAGCTGGGCCAGATGGTCACCATCAACCAGCAGCTGGACCAGGAGACCGCGATGATCCTGGTCGAGGAAATGGGCCACAAGGCCTTTGCCGCGAAGCTGGACGATCCGGAAGCCTTCCTGGAAGAAGACGCCGCCACCAGCACCGCCGAGCAAAAGCCCCGCGCCCCCGTGGTCACCGTCATGGGCCACGTGGACCACGGCAAGACCTCGCTGCTGGACTACATCCGCCGCTCCCGCGTGGCCGCGGGCGAAGCCGGCGGCATCACGCAGCACATCGGCGCCTACCACGTCGAAACGCCGCGTGGCGTCATCACCTTCCTGGACACCCCGGGCCACGAAGCCTTCACGGCCATGCGTGCCCGCGGCGCCAAGGCCACCGACATCGTCATCCTGGTGGTGGCGGCTGACGACGGCGTGATGCCCCAGACCAAGGAAGCCATCCACCACGCCAAGGCCGCAGGCGTGCCGCTGGTGGTGGCGATCAACAAGATCGACAAGCCCGACTCCAACCTGGAGCGCGTGCGCAGCGAGCTGGTGGCCGAGCAGGTCGTGCCGGAAGAGTTCGGCGGTGATTCGCCCTTCGTCTCCGTCTCGGCCCGCACCGGCCAGGGCATCGACGACCTGCTGGAGCAGGTGCTGCTGCAGGCCGAAGTGCTGGAGCTCAAGGCTGCCGAGGACACGCTGGCCAAGGGTCTGGTGATCGAAGCCCGCCTGGACAAGGGCCGCGGCCCCGTGGCCACCGTGCTGGTGCAAAGCGGCACCCTCAAGAAGGGCGACGTGGTGCTGGCCGGCTCCAGCTATGGCCGCGTGCGCGCCATGCTGGACGAGGACGGCAAGGCCACCGAGGCCGCCGGTCCGTCCATCCCGGTCGAGATCCAGGGCCTGACCGAGGTGCCCCAGGCCGGTGACGAGTTCATGGTGCTGGCCGACGAGCGCCGCGCCCGTGAAATCGCCACCTTCCGCCAGGGCAAGTACCGCGATGTCAAGCTGGCCAAGCAGCAGGCCGCCAAGCTGGAGAACATGTTCGAGCAGATGGGCGCCGGCGACGTGCAGACGCTGCCGCTGATCATCAAGGCCGACGTTCAAGGTTCTCAGGAAGCGCTGGCTTCTTCGCTGCTCAAGCTCTCGACCGACGAGGTCAAGGTGCAGATCGTCCACGCGGCGGTGGGCGGCATCAGCGAAAGCGACGTCAACCTGGCCATCGCCTCCAAGGCGGTGATCGTGGGCTTCAACGTCCGTGCCGACGCCGGTGCGCGCAAGCTCTCCGAGAACAACGGCGTGGACCTGCGCTACTACAACATCATCTATGACGCCGTGGACGAGATCCGTGCCGCGATGTCCGGGATGCTGGCGCCGGAGCAGAAGGAAGAGGCCCTGGGCACGGCGGAGATCCGCACCGTGTTCGTCGCCTCCAAGATCGGCACGGTGGCGGGCTGCATGGTCACCTCCGGCCTGGTGCGCCGCAACGCGCGCTTCCGCCTGCTGCGCGAGAACGTGGTCATCTACACGGGCGAGATCGAGTCTGTGCGCCGCATGAAGGACGACGTGCGCGAGGTCAAGGAAGGCTTCGAGTGCGGCATCAAGCTCAAGAACTACAACGACATCGCCGAAGGCGATCAGATCGAAGTGTTCGAGATCAAGGAAGTGGCGCGCACGCTGTAAACCGGCTGTCCGTCCCTTCCTGAACGCAGCCCCGCCCTCGATGGGCGGGGTTCGCACTTCAGGAGTGCCCCATGCGACACAAGAGAAGCATCCCCAACCGCAGTTTTCGCATCGCCGACCAGATCCAGCGCGACGTGGCCGTGCTCGTGCGCGAGCTGAAGGACCCTCGCGTAGGCATGGTCACCATCAATGCCGTCGAGGTCACGCCCGACTACGCGCACGCCAAGGTGTTCTTTTCCTTGCTGGTGGGCGACCCGCAGGAGACGCAGGCCGCGCTGAACGAGGCCGCCGGCTTCCTGCGCAATTCGCTCTTCAAGCGGCTGCAGATTCACACCGTGCCCACGCTGCATTTCCAGTTCGACCGCACCACCGAGCGCGCGGCCGAGTTGGGCGCGCTCATCGCGCAGGCCAACGCCACGCGGGCCAAAGAGGATTGACCCGATGAGCGGCGCTCCGCGCACCCCCCGCCAACCTCGCCGTGCCCTGCACGGCGTGTTGTTGCTGGACAAGCCGCTGGGCTGGTCCAGCAACGACGCGCTGCAGAAGGTCAAGTGGCTGCTGCGGGCCGAGAAGGCCGGCCACACCGGCACGCTGGACCCGCTGGCCACCGGCCTCTTGCCGCTGTGCTTCGGCGCGGCGACCAAGTTTTCGCAGGTCAGCCTGGAGGCCGACAAGCGCTACACCGCCACGCTCAAGCTGGGCCAGGTGACGAGCACCGGCGACGCCGAGGGCGAGATCGTCAGCGAGCGCCCCGTGGCGGTGGACCAGGCGCTGCTGGACGCCGCCCTCGCGCGCCTGACCGGCCCCATCGAGCAGGTGCCGCCCATGCACTCCGCGCTCAAGAAGGACGGCAAGGCGCTGTACGAGTACGCGCGCGCCGGCATCGAGGTCGAGCGCGCGCCGCGGCAGGTCACGATTCACGCCATTGACATCCTGAGCCGGCAGGCTGACGCCCTGGTTCTGGACGTGCGCTGCAGCAAGGGCACCTACATCCGCACGCTGGCGCAAGACCTGGGCGAGCTGCTCGGCTGTGGTGCGCACCTCTCGGCGCTGCGCCGCACCGGCAGCGGCGCGCTGACGGTGTCGCGCTCCATCACGCTGGAGGCGCTGCAGGCACTGGACGAGCGTGCCCGCCTGGCGCTGCTGCAGCCGCCGGACGCGCTGGTGGTGGACTGGCCCGCAATTCGCTTGCCGGCGGAGGAGGCCGGGCGCTTCCTCTCCGGGTTGCGCCGCCGTGTCAGCCATGCCGACGCGCCGGCCGTTCGCGTCTACGGCCCCGAGCCGCAGGCCTTCTTGGGCACCGGGCTGGTGCGTGGTGGTGAGCTGATCGCACAGCGGCTGCTCAGTCCGCCTGAAGTCCAGTCCCTGCTGAATGTTTCCCCAGGCGCCGCGGCGCCGCAGGCCCAAGAGGCCGCACTGAATCCCTGAAAGAGCGTTCTTTATGAGCACCCAGATTCGCAACATCGCCATCATCGCGCACGTCGACCATGGCAAGACCACGATGGTCGACCAGCTCCTGCGCCAGTCCGGCACCTTTGCCGAGCACGAAAAGGTCGTGGACACCGTGATGGACAGCAACGCGATCGAACGCGAGCGCGGCATCACCATCCTGGCCAAGAACTGCGCCGTGAGCTGGGAAGGCACGCACATCAACATCGTGGACACCCCGGGCCACGCCGACTTCGGCGGCGAGGTGGAGCGCGCCCTGTCCATGGTGGACGGCGTGGTGCTGCTGATCGACGCGCAAGAGGGCCCCATGCCCCAGACGCGCTTCGTGACCAAGAAGGCGCTGGCCCTGGGCCTCAAGCCCATCGTGGTGGTCAACAAAGTCGACAAGCCCGGTGCCAATTGCGACAAGGTGATCAACGCCGCCTTCGACCTGTTCGACAAGCTTGGCGCCACCGACGAGCAGCTTGACTTCCCCGTGGTCTACGCCTCCGGCATCAACGGCTGGACGTCGCTGGAAGAGGGCACGCCGGGCGAGCAGTGGGGCCCCGACATGTCGGCCCTGTTCAACACCATCCTCAAGCACGTGCCTGCGCACCAGGGCGACCCCGACGCCCCGCTGCAGCTGCAGATCTCGGCGCTGGACTACAACAGCTTCGTGGGCCGCATCGGTGTGGGCCGCGTCAACGCCGGCAAGATCAAGCCGGCCATGGACGTGCTGGTGATGGAAGGCCCGGACGGCAAGTCCATCAAGGGCCGCGTCAACCAGGTGCTGACCTTCCAGGGCCTGGACCGGATCCAGGTAACTGAGGCCGGCCCGGGCGACATCGTGCTGATCAACGGCATCGAGGACATCGGCATCGGCGTGACGGTCACCGACCCGGCCAACCCGGCGCCGCTGCCCATGCTCAAGATCGACGAGCCGACGCTGACCATGAACTTCTGTGTCAACAACTCGCCGCTGGCGGGCCGCGAAGGCAAGTACGTCACCAGCCGCCAGATCTGGGACCGCCTGCAAAAGGAACTGCAGAGCAACGTCGCGCTGCGCGTGAAGGAAACGGACGAGGACGGCATCTTCGAAGTCGCCGGCCGGGGCGAGCTGCACCTGACCATCCTGCTGGAGAACATGCGCCGTGAGGGCTACGAGCTGGCCGTCTCCAAGCCGCGCGTGGTGTTCCGCGAGATCGACGGCGTGAAGATGGAGCCCATCGAGCTGGTGACGGCCGACATCGAGGAAGGCCACCAGGGCGGCGTGATGCAGGCGCTGGGCGAGCGCAAGGGCGAGCTGGTGAACATGGAGCCGGACGGCCGTGGCCGCGTGCGCCTGGAGTACCGCATCCCGGCGCGGGGCCTGATCGGCTTCTCCAACGAGTTCCTGAACCTCACGCGCGGTTCCGGCCTGATCAGCAGCCTCTTCGACGGCTACGAGCCCTTCAAGGGTGACGTGGGCGGCCGCAAGAACGGCGTGCTGATCTCCATGGACGACGGTGAAATCTTCACCTACGCCCTGGGCAAGCTCGACGACCGTGGCCGCATGTTCGTCAAGGCCGGCGACCCGGTGTATGAGGGCATGATCGTGGGCGTGCACAACCGCGACAACGACTTGGTGGTCAACGCCACGCGCACCAAGCAGCTGACCAACTTCCGCGTGAGCGGCAAGGAAGACGCCATCAAGATCACGCCCCCGATCGACTGCACGCTGGAGTACGGCGTGGAGTTCATCGAGGACGACGAGCTGGTGGAAATCACCCCGAAGTCGATCCGCCTGCGCAAGCGCCACCTGAAGGAACACGACCGCAAGCGTGCGCAGCGGGAAGGTGCTTGATCGCTGCGCGCTCAAGCACCGGGGGTCCTGTCCTTAGGTACCCCCCAGCCCCCCGCCAAGCGGGGGTTCCAGCTTGAATGACGCCTGGGCCGCTTCCAGCGGCCCTCTTTCTTTGGGCGCCTCATCTGCTGCGACGGTGCGCCTTCCATTGGGCTCACTCTAAGACCACGTTTTTCATTTCTCAGGATCCGTCCGCGCCATGACCCACCGCCAAGGCATCGCCACCATGCTGCTGGTCACCCTGCTGTGGAGCATTGCGGGCGTGGTGACGCGGCACCTGGACAGCGCGGCCAGCTTCGAGGTCACCTTCTGGCGCAGCGCCTTCAACGCCGTGGCGCTGGGCGTGCTGCTGGCCGTGCTGCGCGGCCCGCGCGCCGTGTGGGCCACGCTGCGAGGGGGTGGGCGCGCGCTGTGGCTCTCCGGCCTGTGCTGGAGCGTGATGTTCACCGCCTTCATGGTGGCGCTCACGCTCACGACGGTGGCCAATGTGCTGGTGACCATGGCGCTGGGCCCGCTGTTCACGGCGCTGCTGTCGCGCTTCGTGCTGCACCACCGGCTTGCCACGCGCACGTGGCTCGCCATCTTTCTGGCCGGCGCGGGCATCGCCTGGATGTACGGCAATGAGCTGCTGCACAGCGACGCGCGGGCGCTGGCCGGTATCGCCGTGGCGCTGGCCGTGCCCGTGGCCGCGGCCACCAACTGGACGGCGCTGCAGTACAGCCGCCGCCACGGCGCCGACCAGGCCGGCGGCGGCGACATGCTGCCCGCCGTGCTCATCGGCGCGCTGATCTCCGCCGCCACCACGCTGCCGCTGGCCGCGCCGTTCCAGGCCACGGCCGCCGACCTGGGCTGGCTGGCGATGTTGGGCGCGCTGCAACTGGCCGTGCCCTGCCTGCTGTGCGTGGCCGTTTCGCGCGTGCTGCACGCGCCGGAAATGTCGCTGCTGGGCCTGCTGGAAGTGCTGTTCGGCGTGCTGTGGGCCTGGTTGGGCGCGGGCGAGACGCCGGCGCCCTCGGTGCTGGCTGGCGGGACGGTGGTGCTGGGAGCGCTGGCCTTGGATGCGGCGCTGGGGATGCGGCAGGGCGGGGCGGTGGAAGGCGCGCGGGCACGGGCCTGAACCGGAAACGCCAAGCCTTCAAAGCCACTGCGGCCCTGCCTGGCAGACCCGCTTCATGCCCTGCTGCGTGAAGCCGTGGACAAGGGTTTATTGAAGAAATAGCCGCCGCCCGGCGGCGGGCAGCCCGGCCCGGGGACAATCCGGCCCGTGAACTCCGCAGCCTCCACCCCCATTTCCGCCGCTACCGCCGCCACTGCCGCTCCCGCCGTAGTGAACCCCTGGCGCCTGTCCGTTGCCCCCATGCTGGACTGGACTGACCGCCACTGCCGCTACTTCCACCGCCTCATCACGCGCCACACCCGGCTCTACACCGAGATGGTGACCACCGGCGCGCTGCTGCACGGCGACCGCCCGCGCCACCTGGACTTCAACCCCGAGGAGCACCCGCTCGCGCTGCAGCTCGGCGGCAGCGAGCCGGCCGACCTCGCCGCCTGCGCCAAGCTCGCCCAGGACTGGGGCTACGACGAGGTCAACCTCAACTGCGGCTGTCCCAGCGAGCGCGTGCAGCGCGGCGCCTTCGGCGCCTGCCTGATGAACGAAGCCCCGCTCGTGGCCGATGGCGTCAAGGCCATGCGCGACGTGGTGGACATCCCCGTCACCGTCAAGCACCGCATCGGCATCGACCGCATCGAGTCCTACGACTTCGTGCGCGACTTCGTGGGCACCGTGGCCGAGGCGGGCTGCGAGGTCTTCATCGTCCACGCCCGCAACGCCTGGCTCCAGGGCCTGAGCCCCAAGGAAAACCGCGACATCCCGCCGCTGCGCTACGAGTTCGTCTACCGGCTCAAGCGCGACTTCCCGACGCTCACCATCGCCCTCAACGGCGGCGTGGGCAGCGACGAGCAGATCGCCGAGCACCTGCGCCACGTGGACGGCGTGATGGTGGGCCGCCAGGCCTACCACGAGCCCTGGTGCATGGCCGACTGGGACGCGCGCTTCTTCGGCGACGCCCCCGCCACGCCGCACGACCGGGCCGCCATCGAGGCGCTCATGGTCGAGTACATGGCCCACCAGGCGCCCAAGGGCGTGGCCTGGGCCCACGTCGCCCGCCACATGCTGGGCCTGTGGAACGGCATGCCCGGCGCGCGCCGCTGGCGCCAGGTGTGGAGCGACCACCGCCTCAAGGGCCAGCCGCCGCACGAGGTCTGGCGCCAAGCGCAGCGGCCCGCCGCACAGCCGTCGGCCGCGCTCGCCTAAGCCGAACCCGCTCTGAGCCAGCGCTGGACCCGCGCCGCACGCACGTTTGCGGCCGGTTTCGTGCGCCAGGGGACGCCTTCCCCATCCATCCAGGGGCCTGGGCGGGCCCGGCGCCTGCCTGGGTCCGTCTCAGTCGGACCGGCGCGCGTGGACGCGCCGTGAACCCGCAGCCACGCCGCCGCGGCAGCCCGCCGCGGGGTGGGCGATGGAGAAGGCAACATGAAAAAAACCGAAGCGGCCCGTCCACGCCGCTGCCGGCGCACATGAGGCGCCGCACCATGTGGACCATCCTCCTTAGCGTTCTGGCAACGCTGCTGGTGGCCTTCGTCGCCATGAACCTCATGTCCGGCGAAAAGCGCATCCAGGAACAGCTCGAACGCCTCTACGACACCGGTGACCCCCAGTTCCGCCGCTCCATGAGCGTGTTGCTGGGCCCGCCCATGCTGGAAGGCAACCGGGTGCAGGCGCTGCTCAACGGCGAGCAGATCTTCCCGGCCATGCTGGGCGCCATCCAGGGCGCGCGCGAGAGCATCACCTTCGAGACCTTCATCTACTGGTCCGGCGACATCGGCGACCGCTTCGCCGAGGCGCTGGCTGAGCGCTCGCGCGCGGGCGTCAAGGTGCACGTGCTGCTGGACTGGGTGGGCACCATGAAGATGGAGGAGCGCTACCTGAAGCAGATGCACGACGCCGGCGTGGAGGTCGAGCGCTACCACAAGCCCCACTGGTCGCACCTAGCGCGGCTGAACCAGCGCACGCACCGCAAGCTGCTGGTGGTGGACGGGCGCGTGGGCTTCACCGGCGGCGTGGGCATCGCCGACGAGTGGGACGGCCACGCGCAGGACGAGAAGCACTGGCGCGACACGCACTTCCGCGTGG
Organism: Azohydromonas lata; assembly: GCF_034427735.1. Classification (NCBI taxonomy): domain Bacteria; kingdom Pseudomonadati; phylum Pseudomonadota; class Betaproteobacteria; order Burkholderiales; family Sphaerotilaceae; genus Azohydromonas; species Azohydromonas lata. The sequence continues at coordinate 84,110 of NZ_JAXOJX010000028.1, read as the reverse complement.
AAGGCCCGGTGGTGGCGCAGATGCAGGCCGTCTTCACCGACAACTGGATCAAGGCCACGGGCCGCGTGCTGCACGGCGAGCGCTACTTCCCGGCGCTTGGGCCTGCGGACGGCCAGCCCGCGCAGATGTTCAGCAGCTCGCCCACGGGCGGCAGCGAGAGCATGCACCTCATGTACCTCATGGCCATCACGGCGGCGAGGCACACCATCCACCTCTCCAGCAGCTACTTCGTCCCGGACGACCTGGCCGTGCAGGCCCTGGCCGACGCTGCCCGGCGCGGCGTGAAGGTGCGCATCATCACGCCGGGGCCACTGATAGACGCCGACACCGTGCGCCGCGCCTCGCGTGCACGCTGGGGCCCGCTGCTGGAGGCAGGCGTGGAAATGGCGGAGTACCAGCCCACCATGTTCCATTGCAAGGTGCTGGTGGTGGACTCGCTGCTGGTGTCGGTGGGGTCCACCAACTTCGACAACCGCAGCTTCCGCCTCAACGACGAGGCCAACCTCAACGTGCTGGACACCGCTTTTGCTCAGCGGCTGGTGGACGTGTTCGAGGCCGATTGGGCGCGCAGCCGCCCGGTGACGCTGGAGGCATGGCGTGGGCGCCCGCTGCAGGAAAAGCTCATCGAGCACGCGGCCGCGCTGCTGCGGACGCAGTTGTAGCGGCGGTGTGCGCTGGCGGCGCCCGCCGCCCGTGCGTCGTCCACCTGCCTGATACCGCTCGGGTATTTTCCCTGGGCTGAATAAGGGAGTGCGACAGCTCCCAATAAAACCCCGCTGTCGGCCGAATCCAAGCAGAAAATCAAGACGGTCGCATTGATTACCGTGCCCGAGCCTGAAAAATACCCTTTGAATCCCGGTCAGTTGCCGGGTGGCGCCTTGCTTCATGCCTTTGGTGCTCTTGGCGGTGCGGTGTTGGCCGGCATTGAATCGTCCCGGTATGAAACGGCAACCAACGAATTCACGACGGCCATCAAGCCCACCCGGCCTGCCATTGCTCAGCATTGGAACGAGAGCTTGCTGTTGTCTCTGCAATCCAAGGGATATCAGGCGATGCTGGTGCCGGAGTTGCCCATGAAAAAGGATGCGCAGGAAACTGATTGTGCCAGCATTGCCGGAAAATACGATGCGGTAATGGTCAGCAGTATTTCGTCCGGCTATGCCGTGTCCGATGCCGTCCAGCCGGTTTCGTATGCCAAGGTCAAGATGCTTTCAAGCGATTGTGGCGAAACCTATTTCTCGGACGCTTTTTCCTATTCCACCAAGCCCATGCCGAGAACGACGCATTCCCAGAGCGATGCACGCTTCAATTTCCCAAGCCGTGAGCTGCTGCTTTCCAACCCGGAACTGGCCAAAGAAGCCATGCGCACCGGCGTCGGTACGGTGGCCCGGCAGGCGGCGGCGCTGTAACCCAGGTGAGGCTGCTGCGGCGTCCGCAACGCCCGCGCCGCTTACCCCACTTTGTCGGCCGCTGGCGCTGGGGGGTGCTTCGCACTGTTGGAGGCGGTGCCCGGCAGCACGCGCGACGGCCAGGTTGCCAGCAGCAGCCCGGCCAGGGCCAGCGCGCAGGCCAGCGCGTGCGCGGCCGTCATGTGTTCGCCCAGGAGCAGCACGCCGATGGCGGCGGCTGAGAGCGGCAGCATCACCGTGAACACCCCGGCCTGCTGCGCCGGCACGCGTTTGAGGCCCTGCATCCACAGCCAGACGCTGACCATGCTGGCCGCCAGTGCATAGAACACCAGCAGCCCCCACGAGCCGGCCGACACCTGGGTGAAATCGAAGGACAGCGCCTGCCACAGGCCCAGCGGCGTCACCAGCGCCAGGCCCCAGGCGTTGATGAGCGCGCTGATGCGCCGCGGTGACAGGCTGGCCGTGAGCCGCTTGCCGATCACCACGTAGCTCGCCTCGCAGAACACCGCCGCCAGCAGCAGCACATAGCCCCACCACGGGGCCGAGGCCGTGCCCGGCGCGTTGCGCGCGAAGGCCAGCAGCGCGATGCCGCCCACCGCGCAGGCGATGCCCGCAGCCGAGCGCGGCGTGATGCGCTCCTTGAGCATCACCCAGGAAAGAAGCGCCACCGCCGCCGGGATGCCCGCCATGGTCACGCCCGCGGCCAGCGCCGAAGTCGCCTGCACGCCAAAGAGCATGCAGATGGAAAACAGGAAGTTGCCGAACAGGCTTTGCGCGAACAGCAGCCGTTTCTCGGCGGGGCCGAGCGTGGGCTCATCGGCCGGCTTGCGCATCCACCCCGCCATGGCCACCGCCGCGATGCCGAAGCGCAGCCACGCCAGCAGGAACACCGGGAACACCGCCACCAGCAGTTTCGACAGGCCGACGTAGCTGCCGACCAGGGTCATGCTGGCGGCGAGGAAGAGGCAGGAAACGAGGGGAAGGTGGGCCGGCTGGCGGGTGGGCTGCGATGGGGACATCGGGTGCTGCGTAGCGGGGAACTGCGGGCAGGGAGTGTGCCCCAGAGAGCAGTGGACCACGTCACGCCGCAAAGGCCGGCTTCAAATAAATGTCAAAGCGGGAATGCAAAGTCCTGCAGGACCCATTTTTCCTGGCCTGCTTGGCCATGGGTCAGTTTTATTTGACATGCCTCAAATTCCAGTCAAGGTGTTGCTCCTGGAGCAGCGTGAGACAAGGAAAAGCCGTGGCGGCGTCGGCTTCTGTGCGGCCCGACAGCGTTGATGCTTCAGCTTGGCACTGTTTCTGATTCACGCTTCACATTAATTCGGGTTTTCACTGGCGATGTTCTTGAGCCCTGTTCCTTAATGGCTGGGTTTTTGGGAATGCTGTTTTGAAGGGGGCTTTTGCCGAAAGCGTGTAGTATTTGTTGCTCAATGTATCTGTTGGCAATAAAGGATGGACTGAGGGGTTTGCAAAGCGCACCAAGACGGATTGCAAATGGGTCCGTGTTTGGCGTGGACGGTATTTTATGCCGATAAAACAGAGGGATAAAAATTGAACATGATGTGTGAAGTGCCATTGTGCGACGAGCGTTTCAAGAAGGGCTGGGAGAAAATCAAGGAGATCGACCAAGGGATTTTGCAGGATTTCTATAAGAGCCTTCTCGACATATCTTCTGAATTTGCGCGCCAGCTGGTGCAATTTCCTTTCGGCGATGTTTATTCCCGCCCGGCACTGGACAGCAGGCGGCGGGAACCGGCCATCGTCTCGGCCATTGCCGCGCTGGGGCATGCGCAGCCGCAACTGCGGCTGCACCTGCATGCCGCCATCAAGGTCGGCTGCACCCGCGACGAATTGATCGAAGTCCTCATGATGACCGCCGTCTACAGCGGTTTCCCCGCGGCGCTGAATGCTTTCGCCACTTTCGGCTCGGTCTTGAAGGAAGTCGAAGCTCCGTGCAAGGAGAGCGCGTGATGCAGTTGCTCTCCTTGGGCACGAGCTGGCGAGGCCGCGTGGCGGCACGTGCCGGCCTGATGCGCACCGCCTGCTCTTGGTGGATGGCCCTGGTGGCCGTTCTGGCGGGCTGGGCTGGGCTGCTCTGTGCGACGCCGGCCCATGCCGGCGTGATGAACCGCGAGCTGATGGAGAAAGCCTTTCCGTCGCCACTGATCGTCGGCGAAAAGGACCGCGACCTGCCGGTCTGGCCCATCCTGAAACAGGACGCCACCTCCACGCCGGTCATCGCCTACGTTTTCGAATCCATCGATCTGGCGCCCATCCCGGGTTTCTCCGGCACGCCCTACAACCTCCTGGTTGCGATCACCACCAAGGGCGAATTCATGGACGTGCGGGTGCTGTCGCAGCACGAGCCGGTATTTCTCGACGGCTTGGGGGAAGGCCCCATGCACCGCTTCGTAGATCAGTACAAGGGCCTGTCGCTGAAGCAGAACATCAAGATCGGCTCCAACCTCAACAGCGGCGGCAAGGCCGGCAGCGCAAACGTCTACATCGACGGCGTGGCCAAGGCCACCGCCTCGGTGCGCATCCTCAACCAGAGCCTGCTGGCGGCCTCGCTGAAGGTGGCGCGGGCCAAGATGGGTTATGCCGAAGGCCGCGACCCCGACCTCGTGGCGCACCTCAGACCTGACGTTTTCGAGTCGATGGGCTGGGACGAGATGGTCAAGGCGGGCCTGATCACACGCAAGACCTTCCGCAATCGCGATGTGGAAGCGGCCTTCAAGGGCACCGTGGGCGAGGGCCTGGACGAGCAAGGCACCAGGCACGGGGACGACAGCTTCGTCGACGTGTATTTCGCCTACCTGAACGTGCCGTCCGTGGGCCGCAACCTGCTGACGCCGGCGGGCTGGAAATTCATGCAGTCGCGGCTGGAGGAGGGGGACCATGCCCTGCTGCTGGTCGCCAGCGGCCGTTATTCGATGCTGGGCGAGGATTTCGTCCGCGGTGCCGTCCCCGACCGCTTGACGCTGCAGCAGCAGAACCTGCCGCTGGAAATCCGCGACCTGGACCTGGACGTGGATCTGAAACTGCCGCCATCGCTGCGCGCGGCCGAGTGGCGGGCCTTCCGCGTCATCGCGCCGGCCGGGCTCGATCCGGCCCAGGCGCTGAATTTCAACCTGCACGTCACGCGCAGCAAGGGCCAGATTTATCCGGAGCGGGTCACCAAGACCTTGGGGTTCGATGCCCAATTGCCCGCCAAATATTTCGAGGCGGCCAGCAGCAACGACAAGACCTGGCGCACGAGTTGGCGCACGCGCGTCGGCGAAGTGGCGCTGCTGGCCATTGGCCTGGGCGTCCTGGCCTGGGCGCTGCGCAACCAGCTGTGGCTGTCGCAGAACTCGCGCCGGCTGGCCTTTTTCCGCACCGGCTATCTGCTGTTCACCGTGGCCTTCATCGGCTGGTATGCGCAGGGGCAGTTGTCCATTGTCAATATCACCGCCCTGGTGCAGGCCGTGATGGCCGGGCGCAACCTGGACTTCTTCCTGTACGACCCGATGACGGTCAGCCTGTGGGCCTTCGTCGCCATCACGTTCTTCGTGTGGGGGCGCGGTACTTTCTGCGGCTGGCTCTGTCCCTTTGGCGCCCTGCAGGAGCTGGTGAGCAAGGTGGTGAAGCCGCTGCGCCTGCCGCAATGGCGCATATCGGAGCGGGCCGACGCGCAGCTCAAGAAAATCAAGTACGCCGTGCTGGCCGCCATCGTGGTGACGGCCTGCGTTTCAGTGCCCTGGACCGACCGTCTGGTCGAGGTCGAGCCCTTCAAGACGAGCATCACGCTGGTATTCGCCCGTGACTGGCCTTTCGTGGCCTGGGCTGGCGGCCTGCTGGCGCTGAGTGCGTTCGTCTACAAGGGTTACTGCCGTTATCTCTGCCCGCTGGGGGCGGGCATGGCGATTTTCGGGCGCCTGCGCCGCTTCGACTGGATCGCGCGGCGCACGGAATGCGGCACGCCCTGCCAGCGCTGCCGCAATGACTGCGCGTACAAGGCCATCCCGAAATCCGGAGGCATCAACTACAACGAATGCTTCCAGTGCCTGGATTGCGTGGCCATTTTCCAGAGCGAACAGTTGTGCGTGCCGCTGATTGCCATGAACAGGAAGGCCGCCCGCCAAATTCCCATCGCGGCGGCGGTGGAAAAAGAAACCGTGGCACCGGTCCAAGGATGAATCCCATGAAGCGTCGTGTATTTCTCCAATCCAGCCTGGGCCTGGGTGCTCTGGGAGGCTTGGGCCCCGCCGGCGCGGCGATGCCGGCCACCGCCCCGCTGCAATGGCGTGAGCGCAGCTTGGTCGGCTTCGGCACGGTGTTGTCCTTGCGGGTGGCCCACGCCAAAGCGGCCCAAGCCGATCAGGCGCTGGACGCCGCCGTGCGGGTCGTCCGCCATGTCGAGGATCAGATGAGCCTGTTCAACCCGGACAGCGCCGTCAGCCGCCTCAACCGCGACGGCGTGCTGCGCGATCCGGACCCAGACCTGCTCCAGGTGTTCCAACTGGCTCAAGGCATCTCGGCGCGCAGCAGCGGAGCCTTCGACGTCACGGTGCAGCCCCTGTGGACCGTGTTCGAAGCGGCCCAGCGCCGGGGCACGCTGCCGTCGGCCACGGCCGTCGCGCAGGCGCGGGCTGCCGTCGGCTGGCGCAGGCTGCAGGTGTCGCCCCAGGAGATCCGCCTGGGCGGGCCCGGCATGGCGGTCACGCTCAACGGTATCGCGCAGGGCTTTGCGGCGGGCCTGGTGCGTTCCGGGCTGGAGAGCCGCGGCATCCGGCATGCGCTGATCAACACGGGCGAATGGTCGGCCCTGGGCCGTCCTGAACCGGATCGCCCCTGGCTGCTGGGCATTGCCGACCCGCATGAGGCTCAAGCCCTCCTGGGCCGGCTGGCCATGGACGGGCGCAGCGTCGCGACCTCGTCAGACAGCGAAACCTTCTTCAGCGCCGACCATCGGCACCACCACGTGTTCGATCCGCGCACCGGCTACTCCCCGACCGGCTTGTCCAGCGTCACGGTTGCGGCGCCGAGTTGCGCCCTGGCGGATGCCCTGACCAAGGTCATGCTCAACGCCGGCGGTCAGGAGGCCCTGCGCCTGGCCCGTGCATGGCAGGTGGATGTACTGGTGGTGGACAAGTCCGGCAAGTGGCAGGCCACCGAAGGGCTCAAATTGCAGGCGGCCTGACCCGCCCCGCAAACCGCGCATGACGCGGTGGGCCGGCCCGGCAGGGATACCGGCCCACCCGGCCACACCGCCCGCAAAGCTTCACAGCTTGGCGGGCTGGAATAAGGAAAAACGGGAAGAAACGCAATTTTAAAATAATGCAGTTGAGCGACAACACGGAAAAGTAAACAGATATGGGCAAGGGGCGAAGCAGGTGTTGGAGTGGCTTGGCTTTGGGAATTTGTCGGCTTCAGTGAAAAGGGCAACCGCTTTTTCCTGCTTTCCAACAAGGGCCGGGACCGTGTGGTCGTACTGGAAATTGATGCGTCCACCGGGGCGGAAAAAGTATTGCATGCCGACGAGCGCGTGGACGTTTCCGCCATTCCAGAAACTGGCCGTGGGCGAGTTTGCCGGTAAAATGCAGGACGATTTATTGGATGCCGTGTATTCAGGAAAACTAAGGGTTTTTTGGCGGATTGTTTGGGTGGTCTCGACGGTGGATTTGATTATTACCAGTTGGGGCTTGGGTTTTCTGATTGAAACCTTCTGTTCAGGAAGTGCCCTCTAAATTAAAACGCATCCACATACCTCTCCAACTCCCACGCACTCACGTGCCGCGTGTATTCCGCCCACTCTTCACGCTTGAGCCTCACGAACTCGTGCACCAGAGCGGGTGACAGCGCCTTGACCAATATCTCGTCGGCTTCCAGCGCATCCAGCGCCTGGGCCAGGCTGTGCGGCACGGCGCGCAGGGCGAGTTCGGAAATCACTTGCGGCGGGGCGTCCAGCAGGTCCAGGTCCACGTCGGGGCCGGGGTCCAGGCGGCGTTCCAGCCCGTCCAGCCCGGCGGCCACCAGCCCGGCCAGCATCAGGTAGGGATTGGCGCTCGCATCCGGCAGCCGCCATTCGAAAAGGCCGTGCAGCGTGCGCACCAGCGCCGTGCGGTTGTCCAGGCCGTGCGCGATGAACTTGGGCGCGTCGCCGGCACCATAGGTCGTTGGGCCCAGGCGCTTGTAGGAGTTCACCGTGGGCGCGGCCAGGGCGCACAGTGCCGCGCTGTGCGCCAACACGCCGCCCACGAAATGCCGCCCCATCAGCGACAGCGGGCGCCCGCGGTCCACCGCGCCGTCGGGCAGGTGCGGCGTGAACAGGCTCACCGCGTCCACGCCTTCGCCCTCCCACAGCGACACATGCACGTGCATGTCGCTGCCGGGCTGCTCCGCGAACGGCTTGGGCATCAGCGAAAACAGCATGCCGTGCTGCTGCGCGATGGCGTGCGCCGCCTGCTTGAAGAGCATGAACTGGTCGGCACAGGCCAGCGCATCTACCGGGCCGAAGTCGATCTGGTACTGCCCGGGCCCCCCGGCATGCTCCAGTTGCAGCACGTCCACGCCGCAGCGCTCCAGCGCCTCGCGCAACTCGTGCAGGTAGCCGGCCTGGCGCGGCAGCGTCTTGAGGTCGTAGCTGGGCTTGTCCAGCCGCTCGTGGGCGTCGGCCGGGACGAGCAACTCGCCTTCGCGGCGCAACAGGAAGAACTCCGGCTCCAGGCCCACGCGCAAGTGCCAGCCCTGCGCCGCCAGCGGCGCCAGCGCCCGGCGCAGCGCTTGGCGCGGGTCGGCATCGAAGGGCTCGTTGGCCACGAAGCCGTCGGCCACGATGCGCGCCACGCCTGGCAGCCAGGGCAGGGCCAGGATGGACGTCGCCTGCCCGCGCGCGTGGTAGCGCGCCCGCTGGCCCGTGCGCGGCAGCGCGCCGCCCCAGACGGCTGAGCCTGCAAAGCCGGCGCCGTCGGTGAGCACGTCGTCCAGGTGCGCCAGCGGCACGAACTTCCCGCGCGCCGCCCCATGCAGGTCGGTGAACTGCACCAGCAGGGTGTGTATGCCCTGCTTCTTCAGCCGCTCGCGCAGGTCTCTCATGCGTTGCCTCCGTCGTTGGCCGGGTCTATGCGCACCCAGGTGGTCTTGAGCTCGGTGTACTTGTCGAAGGCGTGCATCGACTTGTCCCGCCCGTTGCCGCTTTGCTTGAAGCCGCCGAAGGGCACGGTGATGTCGTCCTCGTCGTACTGGTTGACGTGCACGGTGCCGGCGCGCAGCGCGCGCGCCACGCGGTGGGCGCGGCTCAGGTGGTCGCTCCACACGCTGGCCTGCAGGCCGTAGGGTGTGTCGTTGGCCAGGCGCACGGCCTCGGCCTCGTCCCGGAAGCGCAGCACGGCCTGCACCGGCCCAAAGATTTCCTCCTGCGCGATGCGCATGCTGCTGTGCACGCCGTCGAAGAGGGTGGGCTCGACGTAGTAGCCGCCGCTGTCCAGCCGCACCTGCCGGCCGCCGGCCAGCAGCCGTGCGCCTTGCTCCTGCCCGGCCTGGATGTAGCCCAGCACGGTGCGCAATTGCTGCTCGTCCACGATGGCGCCCATGGCCGTGCCCGGCGCCAGCGGGTCGCCCGGGGCGTAGCGCGGGGCCTGGGCCGCCAGCAGCGCCGCGAACTGGTCCGCAATGGCCTCGTGCACCAGCACGCGCGAGGGCGCATTGCAGCTCTCGCCCTGGTTGAAATACATGCTGCCCGCGGCGGTGGCGGCGGCGCGGGCGAGGTCGGCGCAGTCGGGAAAGACGAGGAAGGCCGACTTGCCGCCCAGCTCGTTGAAGACGCGCTTGAGGTTGCTGCGTCCCGCGTACTCCAGCATGCGCCGCCCCGTGCGGGTGGAGCCGGTGAAGCCGATGGCGTCCACGTCCATGTGCAGCGCCAGCGCCTCGCCGGCTTCCGCGCCGTGGCCGGGGACCACGTTGAACACGCCCGCCGGCAGCCCGGCCTGCAGCGCCAGCTCCGCCAGCCGCAGCGCGGTGAAGGGCGACTTCTCGCTGGGCTTGAGCACCAGCGAGTTGCCCATGGCCAGGGCCGGCGCGATCTTCCAGGCGGCCATGATCATGGGGTAGTTCCACGGGACGATGGCCCCGACCACGCCGACGGGCTCGCGCGTGATCAGCGCCAGGCCCGTCTCCGCCGTGGGCGCGATCTCGTCATAGCGTTTATCCAGCGCCTCGGCGTACCAGGCGATGCAGCGCGCCGTGGCCGGCACGTCCACCGTGAGCGCGTGGGCTATGGGCTTGCCCATGTCCAGCGTCTCCAGCAGGGCCAGCTCCTCGCGGGCGGCCAGCACCAGCTCCGCGAAGCGCAGCAGCACCTTCTTGCGCGCGGCCGGCGGCTGCCTGGCCCAGCGGCGGTCGTCGAAGGCGGCGCGGGCGCTGCGCACGGCGGCGTCCACATCGGCCGCCTGGCCGCGGGCGACAGCGCCCAGCAGGCGGCCGTCCACGGGCGAGCGCTTGACAGTGGTCTCGCCGGAGGCGGCGTCGCGGCGCTGGCCGTCGATGAAACAGCGGCCATCGGGCCGGACCTCGGCGGCGCGGGCGTGCCAGTCGATGGTGGGTCGGTTCATGTCGTGCGCTCCCTGGGGCTTACAGCCAGCCGTTGCGCGTGGCGTCGGCCAAGGTCAAATCCAGGCAACGCTGGATGAGCGCGGCCATCTCGTCGAGCTGCGCGCGGGTGATGACCAGCGGTGGCGCGACGATCATGCGGTCGCCCACGGCGCGCATGATCAGCCCGTTGCCGAAGCAATGACCGCGGCACACCATGGCGATGTCCACCTCGGCCGGGAAGGGCGCGTTGGTCGCCTTGTCCCGCACCAGCGTGATCGCCCCCATGAGGCCGCAGCTCTGCACCTCGCCCACCAGCGGGTGCGCGGCAATGCGCTGGTACAGCTCGGCCATGTAGGGGCCGGTGTCGTCGCGCACCCGCTCCACCAGCTTCAGCCGGCGCACGAGCTGCAAATTGGCCACGCCCACGGCGCAGGCCACGGGGTGGCCGCTGTAGGTGTAGCCGTGGGTGAATTCGCCGCCCTTTTCGATCAGCGCCTGCGCCACGCGCTCGCCCACCAGCACGCCGCCCAAGGGGACGTAGCCGCTGGTCACGCCCTTGGCGAAGGTGATGAGGTCCGGCCGGGTGCCGAAGCGCTCGCAGCCGAACCAGTGGCCGGTGCGGCCGAAGCCGCAGATCACCTCGTCGCTGACCAGCAGGATGCCGTAGCGGTCGCAAATGCGCTGGATCTCCGGCCAGTAGGTGTCCGGCGGGACGACCACGCCGCCCGCGCCCTGCACGGGCTCGCCGATGAAGGCGGCCACGTTCTCCGGGCCCACTTCCAGGATCTTGTCCTCCAGCCACTGCGCGGCCTTGAGGCCGAACTCCTCGCGCGAGAGGCCCAGCGCGCGGCCGTGCTCCCACCAGTGCGGCTGGCCGATGTGGACGATGCCGGGAATGGGCAGCCCGCCTTGCTCGTGCATGCCCGGCATGCCGCCCAAGGAGGCGCCGGCCATGGTGGAGCCGTGGTAGCCGTTCCAGCGGCTGATGATCACCTGCCGCTGCGGCTGGCCCATCAGCGCCCAATAGCGGCGCACCATGCGCACCACGGTGTCGTTGCTCTCCGAGCCGGAGCTGGCGAAGAACACGTGCTTGAACTGCGGCGGCGCCAGTTTGGCCAGCAACTCGGCCAGCTCGATCGCCGGCGGCGTGCTGGTCTGGAAAAAGGCGTTGTAGAAGGGCAGCTCCTGCATCTGGCGCGTGGCGGCGTCTATCAGCGGCTGCTGCCCGTAGCCGACGTTCACGCACCACAGGCCCGACATGGCGTCCAGGATGCGGTGCCCCTCGCTGTCCCAGAGGTAGATGCCCTCGCCGCGGGTGACGATGCGCGCGCCGCGCGCGGCCAGCGCCTTGAAGTCGGTGAAGGGGTGCAGGAAGTGCGCGGCGTCCGCCGCCTGCCACTCGCGCGTGCTGCGGCCGCGGAATGCGCCGCTGGCGCCGCCGTCCTCGCCCGGGCTGCCGCCCAGGGGAGCGCCCGCGGCCGCGAGCGCCGAGGCGGCCGTGGTGTCGAGCAGGGTGGCGGCGCTGGCGATGTCGGTCACGGTGTTGCTCATGGACTCCTCCAGTCGTTTCTGATCAGACGTGCAGCAGCAGGTGCTCGCGCTCCCAGGGCGAGATCACCTTCATGAACTCGGCGAACTCGGTTTCCTTCACCTCGGTGTAGACGGTGATGAAGCTCTCGCCCAGCACCTCGGCCAGCGCGGTCTCGGCCCGCAGCTTCTCCAGCGCCTCGCCCAAGCTGCGCGGCAGGGCGTAGTCGCCCAGGTAGGCGTCGCCCTTGCACTCCGGCGTGGGCTCGATGCGGTTCTTGATGCCCAGGTAGCCGCAGGCCAGCGTGGCCGCCAGCGCCACATACGGGTTGGCATCGGCCCCCACGACGCGGTTTTCCACGCGGCGCGCGGCCGGCGGGGCCACGGGCGAGCGTATGCCCACGGTGCGGTTGTCCGTGCCCCACTGGATGTTGATGGGCGCGGCCGTGAAGCGCGCCAGGCGTCGGTAGCTGTTGACGTAGGGCGCGAACAGCGCCATGGCCGCGGGCACGTATTTCTGCAGCCCGCCGATGTACCAGTAGAACTCGCGGCTGGCGCTGCCGTCGGGGTTGCTGAAGAGGTTCTGCCCCGTGTCCTTGCGCAGCATGCTCTGGTGGATGTGCATGGCGCTGCCGGGCTCGCCGGCAATGGGTTTGGCCATGAAGGTGGCGAACATGTCGTGCCGCATGGCGGCCTCGCGCACCGTGCGTTTGAAGAAGAACACCTCGTCGGCCAGCGCCATGGGGTGGCCGTGGAAGAAGTTGATTTCCATCTGGCCCGCGCCGATTTCGTGGATCAGCGTGTCCACGCTGAGCTCCATCTTTTCGCAGTAGTCGTAGACGTCCTCGAACAGCGGGTCGAACTCGTTGACGGCGTCGATGCTGTAGGCCTGGCGCGAGGTCTCGGCGCGGCCGCTGCGGCCTATGGGCGGCTTGAGCGGCATGTCGGGGTCGGTGTTGCGCGCCACCAGGTAGAACTCCAGCTCCGGCGCCACCACGGGCTCCATGCCTTCGTACTGGAACAGCTCGCACACGCGGCGCAGCACGGAGCGCGGGGCGAAGGGGATCATGCGGCCATCGCGGTCGAAGCAGTCGTGGATGACCTGCGCGGTGGGGTCGGTGGCCCAGGGGACGATGCGCACCGTGGCCGGGTCGGGGCGCAGGTGCATGTCGCGGTCGGTGGGGGTGATGACGTCGTAGTAGGGGCCTTCCTCGGGGAACTCGCCCGTCACCCCCATGGCCACCACGACTTCCGGGAGCCGCATCCCGCGGTCCTCGGTGAACTTCTCGCGCGGGAGGATTTTTCCTCTCGCCACGCCGGTGAGGTCCGGCACCAGGCACTCGATCTCGGTGACGCGGTGCTGGTCCAGCCACTGTTCCAGGTCGCTGTATGTGAACTCTTTTCTTTCCACCATAGGCTCACTCCTCCTGTCGTTGCTTGAACTGGTTGCGGTGCGTCGCCTGCCTTGCGCAGGCCGCCCCGAAGGCGCGAAGCAGTTGCAGGGACACGGGGTTGTCCCGCGCCCGCCATTCCGGATGCCACTGCACGCCCAGCGCGAACGCCGCGCCGGGCCATGAAAAGGCTTCGACCAGCCCGTCCGGTGCGAGTGCTTCCACTCGCAAGCCCTGGGCCAGCCGGTGGACGGCCTGGCCGTGCACCGAGTTGACGCGGAAAGTGCCCTCGCGCACCACGTCCGCCAGCAGCCCGCCGGGCTGCACGTGCACCTCGTGGGCGGGCGCGTACAGGGATTCAGCCGTCTCGCCCTGGCCGCGGTGGTCCAGGTGGCCGGGCAGCGTGTGCACGGCCTGGTGCAGGCTGCCGCCCAACGCGACGTTGAGCTCCTGCGCGCCGCGGCAGATGGCCAGCAGCGGCAGCCGGCGCTCCAGCAGGCGCGGGATGAAGGGCAGCGTCCAGGCGTCGCGCGTGGGGTCCAGCGGCAGCGCGGGGTCGCGAACCTCTTCGCCGAAATGGCTGGGATGGACGTTGGAGGGCGAGCCCGTGAGCAGCACTCCGTCGGCCAGGTCCAGCAGCGCGTCCAGTTCGGCTTCGGACGCATCCGGCACCACCAGCGGCAGCGCGCCGGCCAGGCGCACGGCCTCCACGTACTTGGCGCCGGCCACGTGGAACCCATGCTGGCCTAGCACGCGGTTGCAGGCCGGGACGAGGACGACGGGGGGCGTGGTCTTCATGGGCTGTCGGGTGGTGGGGCTGTTGGTGTGTCGGGTGTCCGGGATGGGCTGGCGCTGCCGTCCGGGTTGCGGCTCACGCCGCGCGGCGCAGCGCACCGGCCAGCGTGTCCACGATGCGGTCGATGTGGGCCTTCTCGATGATGAGCGGTGGCGAGAGCGCCACGGTGTCGCCTGTGGTGCGGATGAGCACGCCTTGCTCCCAGCAGTCCAGGAACACGTCGAAGGCGCGCTTGCCCGGCGCGTCCGGCAGGGGGGCCAGCTCCACGCCGCCGACCAGGCCGATGTTGCGCACGTCCACCACGTGCGGCAGGCCCCGGAGGGCGTGCAGCGCGCGGCCGAAGTGCTCGTGCAGCGCCGAGGCGCGGGTGAGAAGGTTTTCCTCCGCGTAGGTCTGCAGCGTGGCCAGCGCCGCCGCGCAGGCCAGCGGGTGGGCGGAGTAGGTGTAGCCGTGCGGGAACTCGATGGCCTGCTCGGGGCCGCGCATGAAGGCGTCGTGTATCGCGCTCTTGGCGAAGACGGCGCCCATGGGCACGCAGCCGTTGGTCAGGCCCTTGGCCACGGTCATGAGGTCGGGCGTCACGCCAAAGGTCTGGGCGGCGAAGGGTTGACCCGTGCGGCCGAAGCCGGTGATGACCTCGTCGAAGATCAGCAGGATGCCGTGGCGGTCGCAGATCGCGCGCAGCCGCTGCAGGTAGCCCTGCGGGGGCAGCAGCACGCCGGTGGAGCCGGCCACGGGCTCGACGATGACGGCGGCGATGGTGCTGGCATCGTGCAGCGCGCACAGCCGCTCCAGGTCGTCGGCCAGCTCGGCGCCGTGGGCGGGCTGGCCGAAGCTGAAGGCGTTGCGCGCCGGGTCGTGCGTGTGGCGGATGTGGTCCACGCCGGAAAGCAGCGTGCCGAAGAGTTTCCGGTTGCCGACGATGCCGCCCACCGAGATGCCGCCGAAGTTCACCCCGTGGTAGCCGCGCTCGCGGCCTATGAGCCGGGTGCGGCTGCCTTCGCCGCGCACGTGGTGGTAGGCCAGCGCCATCTTCAGCGCCGTCTCCACGGACTCGGAGCCGGAGTTGGTGAAGAACACCTTGTCCAGCCCCGGCGGGGTCAGCTTGACCAGCTCCTCGGCCAGCTCGAAGGCCTGGGGGTGGCCCATCTGGAAGGGTGGGGCGTAGTCCAGCACCGAGGCCTGCTGCGCGATGGCCTGGACGATGCGCGGCCGCGCATGCCCGGCGTTCACGCACCACAGCCCGGCCACGCCGTCCAGCACCTGCCGTCCTTCCTGCGTCCAGTAGTGCATGCCTTCGGCGCGGGCCAGCAGGCGCGGGGCCTGCTTGAACTGCCGGTTGGCCGTGAAGGGCATCCAGTGGGCGTCGAGTGAGGGCGTATCGGTACTGCGGTCAGACGTCATGAGCTTCTCAACCAGCACGGCCGTTGCAGCCGCGACGCTTGCAGTCTAGCCCTGGGCAAGGGGGTGGCGCTCGATCCGGCGTTCGCGGGCCTGCCGCGGCTGGGGCTGCGCACGGCTGGGTGGGCCGTCCCACCCATGGTTTCCCCTGAGACGCTGCGTGCGCGCTGCGTGCGTGTCGGACACTCCCGTGCTGCGGGGCCGCGGCAAAGCGCGCCTTGCGCCTTCGCAGGCCGGCCACGGGCGGTTGCGCGGGCATCCTTGCGGCACCAGGGCGTCCGTCGGAACGGGCAGGAGTGTTCCATGGCAGTAGACACGGGCTGGCTGGCGGCGCAGCGGGAGCTGGCGCTGGCGATGGAGCGCGAAGTGGCGCGCGTGGTGGTTGGGCAGGCGCGGGCGATCCGGCTGGTCAACGTCGCCGTCTTCGCGCGCGGCCACGTGCTGCTGCAGGGCGACGTGGGCGTGGGCAAGACCACGCTGCTGCGCGCCTTCGCCCGCGTGGTGGGCGGCGCCTTCGCGCGGGTGGAGGGTACGGTGGACCTGATGCCGGCCGACCTCGTCTACCACACCCACATCGCCGCCGACGGGCGCCCGGCCGTGGACCCGGGGCCGCTCATCGCCCGCGGCGAGGAGCTGGCGGTGTTCTTCTTCAACGAGATCAACCGAGCCCGCCCGCAGGTGCACTCGCTGCTGCTGCGCGCCATGGCCGAGCGCAGCGTCTCGGCCTTCAACCGCGAGTTCCATGTGCCGCACCTGCTGGTCTTCGCCGACCGCAACCGCGTCGAGCGCGAGGAGACGTTCGAGCTGGCCGTGGCCGCGCGCGACCGCTTCTTGCTGGAAGTGACGCTGGAGACGCCCACGGACGCCGCCGAGCGCGAGGCGCTTGTCTTCGACCCGCGCTTCCACGACACGGACGCCCTGGTGGACACGCTGCCCACGGGCCTGGTGCAGCACCGGGAGTTGGGCGCGCTGGCTGCCGCCATCCAAAGCCACATACACGCATCGCCCGCGCTGCGCCGCTACGCGCTGGCGCTGTGGAGCGCGAGCGAAAAGCCGTCGGAAAGCGGCGTGGCGCTGCCCGCCGGGCTGGGGCTGGACGCCTCGCAACTGGTGCTGGCCGGCGCCAGCCCGCGTGGCATGAGCATGCTGCTGCGCGCCGCGCGCGTGGCGGCCTGGCTGGACGGGCGCGACCACCTTGTCCCAGAAGACATACAGGCGGTGTTCCACGAGGTGCTGGCGCACCGGCTGGTGCTGCAGCCGGTGTACGAGCTGCGCCGCGCGGCGCTGGTGCCGGCGCTCACGGCGGCCATCCTGCAATCGGTGCCCGCGCCCTGAGAAGGCCCTTGGGGAGTCGAGATGGCCCTGGACGAAGCCCCGGCCGAGTTTTTCTACCGCCTGCCCGCGCCGGCCGAGGGGCTGCGGCCGGGGGCGCACCGCAGCGTGGGCGGGGACGGGGGCATGGAATTCCGCGGCCATGTGGACTGGCTGCGCGCGCCGGATGCGCGGCGGCTGGATCTGCGGGCCTCGCTGCGCGACCCCTTCCATCGCTGGCAGGTGCGGCAACACAGCCTGCCGCGGGCGCAGACGGTGTGGCTCGTCGCCGACGTTTCCGGCTCCATGGCCTTTGGCGCGCCGCGGCGCAAGCTGGACGTGCTGGCCGACTTCGCCGCCAGCCTGGCCTGGTCCACCTGGCGCGCGGGCGACTCGCTGGGCTGCGCCGCCTGCGACGACCGCATCAGCGACGATTTGATTTGGCCGCCCGCGCGCCAGGCCGGCCGCGCGCCGGCCCTGGCCGCCGCCCTGCGCGCCTTGCAGCCCGTTGGGTACGGCAGCCGGGCGCTGGCGCAGGTGGCCGCGAGCCTGGGCCGGGCCCGCGCGCTGGTGTTCCTGGCCTCGGACTTTCACGTGCCGCTGCCGGAGTTGCGCGGCTGGTTCACCGCCCTGGCCGCGCACTGGGTGGTGCCGGTGGTGATCTGGGACGAGCGCGAGTTCGTGCCGCAGGCCGGCAGCGGGCTGCTGCCGCTGGTGGATGCCGAAACCGGTGCCCGTCGCCTGCTGTGGTGGCGCCCAGCGTTGCGCCGGCGCTGGGAAGAGGCGGCGCTGCAGCGGCGCGAGGCGCTCAGTGAGATGTTTGCCCGGGAGCGGCTGCGGCCGCTGTTCATCGAAGGGGAATTCGATGCGGATGCGGTCACGCGGCATTTCCTGCAGGGGTGAGGGCGTGGGTTCCCGCCTTCGCAGGAATGACGAAATGGTTGGCGTGGCAGGTCGGCTTGCGGCCTGCGTCAATAGCGTCCCGGGCGGCGTTCCGGCCCTCGCGCTCACGCTGGTGCTGTCCACCGTTGCCGCTCCAGCCGCCGCCCAAGTCGTCCAACTCCACGAATCCCCGCCGCGCACCTACGGCTACCAGGGCGGCGACCTGATCGAGCGCCATGCCGAGCTCAGCGTGCCGCCCGGCCTGCGGCTGGACGACGCCTCGCTGCCCACCACGCGGCCCGGCGCGTCCGTGGAACTGCGCGAGGCTCGCTGGCAGCCGCCGCCTTGGTGGACCCGTCACGACACATACAAGCTTGTCCTGACCTATCAGGTGCTGCGTTCCCCGCCGTCGCCCCAGCTCATGGACCTGCCGCCCGTGGTGCTGCGCTTCAAGGCAAGCCAGGAAGGAGGGAGGTCGCAAGAGGTGAGGCTGGACGCCGTGCCCGTGATGGTCTCGCCGCTGGTGCCGCAGCCGCCCCCGGATCGCAACGGTTTTGGACCTCTGCAGCCGGACGTGCCGCCGCTGCTGATCGCCGCCGAGGCCACGCGCGGCCGCGTGATGGCCGAGGCTCTTCTCGCCGTGCTGCTCCTGGGCGCGCTGCTGGTGCGCCGCTTCGGCTGGCCGGGGCGGCGCCCCCAGCGGCCGTTCGATGACGCCTGGCGGGCGCTGCGCCGCCTGCCGGCCGACGCCGGCCCGGACGAATGGCGGCGGGCGCTCGCCGCGCTGCACCTGGCGCTCAACCGCAGCCATGGGGAAGTGCTGTTCGTGCAGGGGCTGGACGGCTTTCTGGCCCGCCGCCCCGCGTTTGCACCGCTGCGGCCTGATCTGGAGCGCTTCTTTGCGCTGTCCCGCCAGGCCTTCTTCGCGGCCGACGCGGCCGTGCAAGCCGATGCCGCCCTGTTGAAAACCTTGTGCCGGCGGGCGAGGGCGCTGGAGCGGGAGGCGGCATGAGGGCCTTCAGCCTCGATCAGCCCTGGTGGCTGCTGCTTCTGCCGCTGGCGCTGCTGCCCTGGCGCCGCGCGGCCGACATGCCCGTGCTGCACGGTGCGCTGGCGCTGCTGCCGCCGGACCGGCTGGGAGAAGCCGTCGCGCTGCTGCTGCGGCTGCTGGCCTCCGTCGCCATCGCCGCGCTGGTGGTCGCCCTGGCCGGCCCGCGCCAGCCGGAGCGCGTGGTGCAGCGCGTGGGCCGGGGGGCGGAGATCGTGCTGCTGCTGGACCGCAGCGGGAGCATGGACCAGGGCTTCGGCGGCACGCGCAACGGCGGGGGCGAGTCGGCGCGCAGCGGGGGGCTCACGGGCGAGGGCGGGCGCGGGCGGGCCAAGAGCCGCGTGGCGCGGGAGGTGCTGTCGGACTTCGTGGCGCAGCGCGCCAACGACCGCTTCGGCCTGGTGGCCTTCAGCACCATGCCGCTGCCGGTGCTGGGTTTCACCACGCACACCGCGGCCGTGCAGGCGGCCATCGCCGCCGGGGGCGTGGGCCGCGGGCTGGGTGAAACCGACATCGGCCAGGCCGTGCTGGCGGCGCTGGACTACTTCGAGCAGCGCCCCTTTGCCGGCGCGCGCATCGTGATGCTGGTGTCCGACGGCGGCGACCACCTGGAGCCCGCCGTGCGCGAGCGCATCACGCAGCGCATGCGGCGCGACCGCGTCTCGCTGCACTGGCTCTACCTGCGCTCGGCCGGCAGCCCGGGGCTGGAGCCGCCGCCCGGCAGCGACCCGGAGGCGGCCAACAACGTGCCGGAGGTGTTCCTGCACCGCTTCTTCGGCACGCTGGGCCCGCAGTACCACGCCTACGAGGTGGGCAACCCGGCGGCGCTGCTGCGCGCGGTGGAGGACGTGGGCCGCCTGGCCGACCTGCCCAACGGTTTCGAAGAGCGGTTGCCGCCCAGGCCGCTGGACTCGTGGTTCCTGGGCGTGGCGCTGGGCGCCGTGCTTTTGTTGTGGGGGGCGCAATGCGTGCAGCGCGTTCGCTGGGCTTGAGCGGCCTGGGCCGTCCCAAGGTGCGCTGGCGCCTGCTGTGGGCGCTGCTGGCAGCCGTGCTCGCGGCGCTGGCCTGGGACGCCGCGGCGCTGTGGCGGGCGCAGCGGTGGAACGAGGCCATCCGGCAAGGCCGCGCCCAGGTGCAGGCCGGCGAGCAGGCGGCGCGCTCGCCTGAAACGCTGCCGCCGGAAGTGCGCTTTGCCATCGCCGCCGAGCTGGCCGCCAGCGGCAACGGCGACGCCGCACTGGACGGCTGGCGCGCCTTGCAGTCCGAGAACACGCCCCTGGGCCAGGCCGCGCGCTTCAACGCCGCCAGCGCCTTGCTGCGCGAGGCCGAGCGGCTGCGCGGCGGCCCGCAGCCGGGACAGGCCATCGCCCTGGTCGAGCTGGCCAAGGAGAACCTGCGCGAGTTGCTGCGCCGCGATCCCCAACATTGGGCCGCCCGCTACAACCTGGAGCGCGCGCAGCGCCTGCAGCCCGACCCCGACGAGGGTGAAACCGCGCCCGCCGCCGCGCCGCGCGACGCCGAGCGGGCCGCCACCACCATGCGTGGCGTGTCGCAGGGCTTGCCGTGAAGCCCGCGCCGGCCAACCTCGCCAACAGGCTGCGCGGCCTGTGGCCCGCGCGAGGGCGCCGCGCCTTGCCCTTGGCGGCGCTGCTGCTTGGGCTGGCAGTGGTGGACGTGCACGTGCCGCTGACCCGGCCGCGGGTGGAGGCGGTGGTGGTGCTGGACATCACGCAGAGCATGGACGTGGCGGACGTGCAGCTCGACGGCCGCACCGTCTCGCGCCTGGCGCTGGCCAAGGCGGCGCTGCACGAGGCGCTCGGGGCGTTGCCGTGCGGCTCGCGCGTGGGCCTGGGAGTCTTCACCGAGCACCGCAGCGTGCTGCTGCTCACGCCGCTGGAGGTGTGCGAGCACCTGCAGGAGCTGCGCGGCACGCTGGCGCGCGTGGACGGCCGCATGGCCTGGAGCGGCAACAGCGAAGTCTCCAAGGGTTTCAACGGCGCCTTGCGCCTGGTGCGGGCGCTGCCGCAGCGCCCGGCGCTCGTCTTCGTGACCGACGGGCACGAGGCGCCGCCGCTCAACCCGCGCTACCGCCCGCCCATGGATGTCGAGCCGGGCCAGGACGCGGGCTGGTTGATCGGCGTGGGCGGCTTGCAGCTAGCACCCATCCCGCGCAGCGACCCGGAAGGGCGGCCGCTGGGCACCTGGGGCGCACAGGAGGTGGCGCAGGTCGATCCGTACAGCCGTGGCCGCGGCGGCAGCGTGCAGGGCGAGCAGATGGTGGAAGAGGCCGGCGGTGCGGCGCCGCCGCCGGACTTGGGCGCCACGCCGGGGCGGGAACACCTGTCTTCCCTGCGCGAGCCCTACCTGCGCCGCCTGGCCCAGGAAACGGGGCTGCGCTACGCGCGGCTGCAGTCCGCCGGTCAGATGCTGCCGCTGCTGCGCGACCCGGCGCTGGCGCAGCCGCAGCGCCATGCCGAATCCCTGCGCCCCGTGCTCGCGCTGCTGGCCTTGGCCCTGCTGGCGCTGCGGCACGGACGCCGCGCGCGGGCGGCTGGTTGAGCACGCTCCCTGTTTCGCAGGAAGGCGAGGGTTAACCGGCATTGCGAATGGCGTTCCTTCGCACTTTGAAAAATCCAATTCCGCATTATGAAAATTTAGCTTTTCGCGCTGCAGCATTTTTTCTCATTACGGAAAATTTCATTCCGCATTGCGATATGAAAAAGACAAGTAGTTGATTTGAAAGGAGAAAATTTTCTGTCTTATATAAGACATAAGTCTTCTGTCAGAGGATTTCCGCCTTTAGGCTTTAGCCATCGATTCGCCACTTTTGACTGACCCCCCTGAAGGAGTAACCGATGACCAAACTGACCCGCGAACAGCAGATCGCCGCCCTGGAAAAGGATTGGGCCGAGAACCCCCGTTGGAAGCTCGTGAAGCGTGGCTACAGCGCCGCTGACGTGGTGCGTCTGCGCGGCAGCCTGCAGCCCGAGTACACGCTGGCTCAGCAGGGTGCCGAGAAGCTGTGGGAGAAGGTCAACGGCGGCGCCAAGAAGGGCTACGTGAACGCCTTCGGCGCCATCACGGCCGGCCAGGCCATGCAGCAGGCCAAGGCTGGCCTGGAAGCCGTGTACCTGTCGGGCTGGCAAGTCGCCGCCGACGGCAACACCTCCGAAACCATGTACCCCGACCAGTCGCTGTACGCGTACGACTCGGTGCCCACCATGGTTCGCCGCATCAACAACACGTTCAAGCGTGCTGACGAAATCCAGTGGTCGCGTGGCATCAACCCCGGCGACGAAGGTTTCGTGGACTACTTCCTGCCCATCGTGGCGGATGCCGAAGCCGGTTTCGGTGGCGTGCTCAACGCCTTCGAGCTGATGAAGAACATGATCTCCGCGGGCGCCGCCGGCGTGCACTTCGAAGACCAGCTGGCCGCCGTGAAGAAGTGCGGCCACATGGGCGGCAAGGTGCTGGTCCCGACCCGCGAAGCCGTCGAGAAGCTGATCGCCGCTCGTTTCGCCGCTGACGTCATGGGCGTGCCCACCATCGTGCTGGCCCGCACCGATGCCGAAGCCGCCAACCTGCTGACCAGCGATTGCGACGACAACGACAAGCCCTTCGTCACCGGCGAGCGCACGCAAGAAGGCTTCTACCGCGTGAAGAACGGCCTGGAGCAGGCCATCAGCCGTGGCGTGGCCTACGCTCCCTACGCCGACCTGGTGTGGTGCGAAACCGGCGTGCCTGACATCGGCTTCGCCCGCGAATTTGCCCAAGCCGTGCACGCCGCCTGCCCGGGCAAGCTGCTGAGCTACAACTGCTCGCCTTCCTTCAACTGGAGGAAGAACCTGGACGACAAGCAGATCGCCGCCTTCCAGGAAGAGCTGTCCGCGCTGGGCTACAAGTACCAGTTCATCACGCTGGCTGGTATCCACATCAACTGGTACAACACCTTCCAGTTCGCCCACGCCTATGCCCGCGGCGAAGGCATGAAGCACTACGTCAACATGGTGCAAGAGCCCGAGTTCCAGGCTCGCGAGCAGGGCTACACCTTCGTGTCGCACCAGCAGGAAGTCGGCGCCGGCTACTTCGACGACGTGACCACGGTCATCCAGGGCGGCTCCTCCAGCGTCAAGGCGCTGACGGGCTCCACCGAGGAAGAACAGTTCCATTGATCCACTGATCCCGCATGGGGGTGCGGGCTGCCGGCCTTACCAGGCTGGCGGCACAGTGAGTCCATGCGGCGGACAACAACCGCCGCATGATGCCCACCGGTCCTATCAGGCCGGTGGGCTTTTTCTTTTGGGGGTCGTGAAAGCGTGCGCGGGCATACTCGCCGCCCGTCGCATTCAGGGCCCGTCGCTTGAGCCATTCACTTCTCACGCCGCAGATGGCCGGTCTGCTCTCGCGCATGTCGCGCGTGAAGACCCCGCCGCTGCACACCTTGACCCCGGCCGAGGCGCGCGCGGCCTACACGCTGCGCGCCGAGGTGCTGGAGCCCCCGCGCGCGCCGCTGGCGCGGGTCGAGGATTTCTCCATTCCCGCGGCCGACGGCACGGCGCTGCCGGCGCGGCTGTACGCGGTGTCGCATGAGCGGCTGCCGGTGCTGCTGTACCTGCACGGCGGCGGCTTCGTCATCGGCAACCTGGAAACGCACGACAGCCTGTGCCGCCAGCTGGCGCTGCGCAGTGGCGGGGCAGTGGTGGCGCTGGACTACCGGCTCGCCCCCGAGCACCGCTTTCCCACCGCCGTGGACGACGCCTGGGCCGCCATGCACTGGCTGGCCACCCAAGCCGACGCTGTGCTGGGCCTGGACGGCAGCCGCCTGGCCGTGGGCGGCGACAGTGCAGGGGGCACGCTCACGGCCGCGTGCGCGCTGCACGCGCGCGACGTGGGCTTGCCGCTGGCGCTGCAAGTCTTGATCACGCCCGGCACCACGGCCCACGCCGACACGGCTAGCCACAAGCTCTTTGCCAACGGCTTCGTGCTGGACGCGGCAGCCATCACCTGGTTCTTCGACCATTACATCGACTTCCACCACCGCCGCGACTGGCGCTTCGCGCCGCTGGAGGCGGACGCCGACGGCGTGGCACCGGCCTGCGTGATCCTGGCCGAGTGCGATCCGCTGGTGGACGAGGGCGTGGCCTATGCCGACCAGATGCGTGCCACCGGCGTGCCCGTGGAGCTGGAGCTGTACCGCGGCCTCACGCACGACTTCATCAAGATGGGCCGTGCCATCCCACAGGCTACACAGGCCCAGCAGGTTGTGGCCGAAGCGCTGCGCCAGGCCTGGCGCACGTGAGGGCCGTGGCCGGTCAGGAGTTCATTGCCATGCTTTGTGCAACGTACAAGATTCTCCCAAACCAACATTTCCCAAAAACCGAGATCACGGTACTCACCGGAAGCTGGCAAGCGCTGGGGGAGGCAGCCCAAACTGTGCGCCACGCCGTGTTCGTGGCGGAGCAGGGCATTCCGGCCAACCTGGAACGCGACCCGGCCGACGCCGGCTGCATCCACGTGCTGGCACGCGACGGCGCGGGGCAGGCGCTGGGCACGGGCCGGCTGTTGCCCCAGCCGGACGGTGTGCTCAAGCTGGGCCGCCTGGCCGTGCTGGCCTCGCAGCGCGGCCGGGGCGTGGGCCAGGCGCTGCTGGACGCCCTGCTGAAGGCGGCGCGTGCCCAGGGCGCGCGCGAGGTGGTGCTGCACGCGCAGCAGTCGGCCGCGAGCTTTTATCTGGCGGCCGGGTTCCAGCCGCGGGGCGAGGCCTTCATGGAGGCGGGCATTCCGCACCAGGAAATGGCACTGCCCCTGGCGCCCGCGCTGGGCGCGTAGCCGGCGTCAGCCGCCGCGCAGCAGATAGCCCAGCACGACCTCGCACGTGTGCGACAGCCGCTCCTGCATGGCCTTGGGCGTGTCGGTTGCGCGGCCGAAGATGACTGACAGCGTGTAGCGGTTGGACTGGTAGTAGTAGCTCAGGCCCGCGATGGTGATGTAGAGCTGGTGCGGATCCACGCCGCCGCGGAACACGCCGTCCTCGCGGCCGCGCTCCAGCACCTGGGCCAGCGTGGCGATCAGCGGCGAGTGCAGCTCCAGGATGCGCTGCGACTGCGCCAGGTGGCGCGCGCGGTGCAGGTTCTCGCTGTTGATCAGCGCCAGGAACTCCGGGTGGGCGCGGTGGTACTCCCACGTGAACTCGATGAGCCGGCGTATGGCCGTGACGGGGTCCAGCGCCGTCAGGTTGAGCTGTGCCTCGGCGCGGCGTATGCCCGCGTAGACCTCTTCGAGCGCGGCCAGGAACAGCTTTTCCTTGCTCTCGAAGTAGTAGTAGATGAGCTTCTTGTCCACGCCCGCGCGCTCGGCCACGTGCTCCAGCCGCGTGCCGCCCAGCCCGGTCTCGGCGAAGGCGGCGCTCGCGGCGTCGAGGATGGCTTGGCGCGAGCGCTCGGCATCGCGGGTGCGGGGTTCAGTGGCGGTCTTGGCTGCTGGCATGGGCGAACTCGGTTGCCCGGCATTGTGAGGGCAGCGCAGTGGCCTCCTTGATTCACTAAAAAGAGAATTAAATTGTCCATCTAAGGCGTTGATGCGCCGCTTCTACGGGAAAACTCTGAGCTTCTGAGGTCGCATCTGTCTTTTTATTCCCGTTTTGGTGAACTATGATTTCACCGAGCCGGGAATTCCGGGTTTATCAAGACGCTGAAGGAGACAGACATGCTCAAGTGGGTCCACACCATGGCCGCCGTGGCGGCGACTTCGCTGCTCGTGGCCGGTGCGGCGCAGGCCGCCGATATCAAGGAACGCAGCTTCAAGCTGGCCCTGGTGGTGGACAAGGGCACGGCGCAGTACGACGGCGCAGAAAAATTCGCCGAGCTGGTGGGCAGGAAGAGCGAGGGCCGCATGAAGGTCAAGGTCTTCGGCGGCGGCACCTTGGGCGGCGACGTGCCGGTGCTCAGCTCGGTGCAGGGCGGCACCATCGAATTCACGCTCACCAACGCCAGCCTGCTGCAGGGCATCGTCAAGGAAATGGCGATCTACGACCTGCCGTTCCTGTTCTCCACCTACCAGGAAGCCGACGCGGTGGTGGACGGCCCCGTGGGCCGCAAGCTGCTGGACCTCATGCCGCCCAAGGGGCTGGTGGGCCTGGCGTACTGGGAGCTGGGCTTTCGCAACATGCACAACAGCAAGCGGCCCATCACGAAGCTGGAGGATTTGCAGGGCCTGAAGATGCGCGTCATCCAGACGCCCATCTACCTGGACCTGCTCAACACCCTGGGCGCCAACGCCGCGCCGCTGCCTTTCCCGGAGCTGTACCCGGCGCTGGAGCAAAAGGCCATGGACGGCGCGACCAACCCGCCCATCACCATGCTCGTGCAGAAGTTCTACGAGGTGCAGAAGTACTACTCGGTCACGAACCACATGTACAACCCGCAGCTCCTGATCTTCAGCAAGAAGGTCTGGGACCAGCTCAGCGGCGACGAGCGCAAGGTGCTGCAGGAGGCGGCCGTGGAGGCGGGGCTGTACGAGCGCAAGGTGTCGCGGCAGAAGAACGCGGCGGCGCTGGAGGAGCTCAAGAAGCACGTGGCCGTCAACGAGGTGGCGCCGGCCGAGGTCGCCCGCATGCGCGAGAAGGCGCGCCCGGTGTTCGCCAAGTACGCCAAGAGCGTGGGCGAGGACCTGGTCAAGGAGATGGTGGCCGAGGTGGACAAAGTCCGCGCCGCGGCGAAGTAAGGAGCCGGCCATGCTGTACCAACTCTCACAGGCGCCGGCCGAGGGCGAAGCGTTCGACGTGGTGGTGGTGGGCGCGGGCGCCGCGGGCATGTCGGCCGCCTTGTGCGCGGCGCTGGACGGGGCGCGCGTGCTGCTGGTGGAGCGCACGGCGCACGTGGGCGGGACGAGCGCGCTGTCCGGCGGGACGACCTGGGTGCCCGGCACGCATCACAGCGCGGCCGTCAACCCGTCCGACACGCTGCGCGATGCCGAGACCTACCTGGACGCCGCCGTGGGCGAGCGCGCCCCGCGTGCGCTGCGTCAGGCCTTGCTGCAAGCCGGCCCCGAGGCCGTGGCCCACGTCGAGCAGCACTCGCACGTGCGCTTCAGGCCCTACCCGACGCACCCGGACTACATCTCGCAACTGCCGGGCTCCACGCTGCGCGGCCGAGCGCTGGAGCCGCTGCCCTTCGACGGGCGGCTGCTTGGGCCGTACTTCAAGCTGTTGCGCGCACCCATCCAGGAATTCACCGTGCTGGGCGGGATGATGGTGGACCGCAACGACATCCCGCACCTGCTGGCGATGAGGAAGTCGCTGAAGTCGCTGCGCTACAGCCTGCGCATCCTGTCGCGCCACGCGCGGGACCGCCTGGCGCACTCGCGCGGCACGCGGCTGCTCATGGGCAACGCGCTGTGCGCTCGGCTGCTGTACTCGTTGATGCAGCAACCCGGCGTCAAGCTGGCGATGCAGGCGCAGGTGGCGGCTTTCCACCGCGAGGACGGCGCCATCGCCGCGCTCACGCTGGAGCAGGGCGGCCAGCGCCGCCGCGTGGCCGTGCGCGGCGGCGTGGTGCTGGCCAGCGGCGGCTTCAACCGCCACCCGGCGTTGCGGGCACAACTGCTGAGCACGCAGGACGCCTGGTGCCCCGGCGCGCCCGGCCACACCGGCCAGGCCCACGCGCTGGTGAGCGCGCTGGGCGCCCGCTACGGCGAGGGCGCGCTCAGCCCGGCGTTCTGGGCCCCGGTGTCGCTGCGCAAGCGCGCCGACGGCACGCAGGCGGTGTTCCCGCATTTCCTGATGGACCGCGCCAAGCCCGGGATGATCACCGTCGATGCCCAGGGCCGGCGCTTCCTGGACGAGAGCACCAGCTACCACCTCTTCGGCATCGCCATGCAGCGTGCCGGCGCGGTGCCGGCCTACCTGATTGCCGACGCCCGCGCGCTGAAGAAGTACGGCATGGGCATGGTGCGGCCCGGCGGACAGGGCTTGCAGCCCTACCTGGACGACGGCTACCTCACGCAGGGCGCCACCTTGGCCGAGCTCGCCGCCAGGCTGGGCCTGCCCGCCGACGCGCTGCAGAACAGCGTGCAGCGCATCAACCGCTACGCAGACACCGGCGTGGACGAGGACTTCAAGCGCGGCAGCACCGACTACTCGCGCAACATGGGCGACGCCTCGCTGGGCCTGCCCAATCCCAACATCGGAGCGCTGCGCGAGGCGCCGTTCTACGCCGTGAAGCTCTATCCCGGCGACATAGGCGCGGCCACCGGCTGGGCCACCGACGCGCAGGCCCGCGTGCTCGATGCGCGGCAGCAGCCCATCGCCGGCCTGTATGCCGTGGGCAACGACATGCACTCGGCCTTCGGCGGCGTCTACGCGGCGCCCGGCATCACGCTGGGCCCGGGCCTGGTGTTCGGCTACCTGGCCGGGCGCCACGCATCCGGCCGCGCCCGCGGCGGTGCGCACGCTTCAAGCGCCGGGCCCGCCCGCGCTCCGGCCACCGCCGCAGCCGCCTGACCTTCAACCCCTCCACGAGGCTTCACCGCAATGAGCAACTTCCAGCTCGACGGCGCCACGCGCGTCGTCGCCATCATCGGCGACCCCATCGCCCAAGTGAAATCGCCCGCCGGCGTCACGCAGACGCTGCAGGCGCAGGGCCGCAACGCCATCGTCATGCCGGTGCACGTGGCCACGGCCGACCTGGACGCCTTCATGCAAGGCGCCGCGTGCATGCGCAACCTGGACGGCGTCATCGTCACCGTCCCGCACAAGCTGGACGCCTACCGCTTCTGCGCCACGGCCACCGAGCGCGCGCACTTCCTGGGCGGCGTCAACATCCTGCGCCGCAATACCGACGGTTCCTGGCACGGCGACCATTTCGACGGCGAAGGCTACGTGCACGCGCTGCGCCGCAACGGCTGCGAGCCGCGGGGCCGCCGCGCCCTGCTGGCCGGTGCCGGCGGGGCGGGCTCGGCCATCGCGCTGGCCTTGCTGGAGGCAGGGGTGCAGTCGCTGGCCCTCCACGAGCCGGACGCGGCGCGGCGCGAGTCGCTGATGGCGCGGCTGTCGCAGCGCCACGCGGGTCGCGTCGTGGCCGGCAGCGCCGACCCGCGGGGCTTCGACCTGGTGATCAACGCCACGCCCGTGGGCATGTCGCCCACGGACCCCGTTCCCTTCGATGTGTCCGGCCTGGAGCGCTCCACCTTCGTGGGCGACGTCATCACCAAGCCGGCCGTCACGCCGCTGATCGAGGCCGCGCGCGGCCTGGGCTGCGGCACGCAGGTCGGCGCCGACATGTTTGCCGGCGTGTGCGCGCTGATGGTGGAGTTCCTGCTGGCCGACGGGCCGCTCAAGGGCTGAGCGCCATGGCCGTGAAGTCATCGCTGGACAGCCGCCACGTGCCCGCCATGCCGCTGGCCGCCACGGCGCGCGGCAGCGTCAGCGCCGGCGACGTGCCCACCCGCTGCGACCTGCTGGTGGTGGGCTCCGGCGCGGGCGGCCTTGCCACCGCCGTGACCGCCGCCGCGCTGGGGCTGCAGGTGCTGGTGGTGGACAAGGAGCCGGTGTTGGGCGGCACCACGGCCTGGTCCGGCGGCTGGATGTGGATTCCGCGCAACCCGCTGGCGGTGGCGGCCGGCATCCGGGAAACGCTGCAGGGGCCACGCGAGTACCTGCGCCACGAGTTGGGCGCGCAGTACGACGAGGCGCGCATCGACGCCTTCCTGCAGCACGGGCCGCGCATGGTGGAGTTCTTCCGCGGCAGCACGGCGCTGGATTTCGTCGACGGCAATGGGGTGCCCGACTTTCATGGAACGAGCGCAGGAGCCGCCACCGGGGGAAGGTCGGTGTGCGCGGCGCCCTTGGACGCCCGCGCGCTTGGGCCGGCGCTGGCCTACCTGCGCCCGCCGCTGGAGCTCATCAGCTTCCTGGGCATGGGCATCGCCGCCAGCGAGCTCAAGCACTTCTTCAACGCCATGCGCTCGTGGAGCGCCTTCGGCTACGTCGCCCGCCGGGTGGGCGCGCATGTGAAAGACCTGCTGCTGCACCGCCGCGGCATGCGGCTGGTGGCGGGCAACGCGCTGGTGGGCGGCTTGCTGAAATCGGCGCTGGACCGCGGCGTGCAGTTGCGCGTGTCCAGCCCGGTGCAGCGGCTGCTGACCGAGGACGGCCGCGTCACCGGCGCGGTGCTGCGCACGGCGCAGGGCGAGGTGCGGGTGCAGTCGCGCCGCGGCGTGGTGCTGGCCTGCGGCGGCTTCCCGCACGACGCGGCGCGGCGCGCGGCGCTGTTGGGCGATGCGACGCTGGCGGCCGCGCACTGGTCGGCCGCGCCGCCGTGCAACACCGGCGACGGCCTGCGCCTGGGTGAGGGCGCGGGCGGCGTGGTGGACGGCTCGCTGGCCGCGCCCATCGCGTGGGCGCCGGTGTCGCTGGTGCCCGGGCGCGATGGCGGTGTGAAGCACTTCCCGCACCTGGTGGAGCGCGCCAAGCCGGGGCTGATCGCCGTGCGCGCCGACGGCCGCCGCTTCACCAACGAGGCCGACAGCTACCACGACTTCACCAGTGCCCTGGTGCGCGCCACGCCGGCCGGCGAGGTGCCGCAGGCCTGGCTGCTGTGCGACCACCGCTTCATACGCCGCTACGGCCTGGGCCGCGTGCGCCCCGCGCCCGTGCCGCTGGGCACGCACTTGCGCAGCGGCTACCTGCGCCGCGGGCGCGACCTGCGCGAGCTTGCCCAGGCCTGCGGCATCGCGGCCGACGCCTTGCAGGCCACCGTCGGGCAGTTCAACGCCGAGGCGCGGCAGGGGCGCGACACGGCCTTCGGCCGCGGCGGCACGCCCTACAACCGCGTGCAGGGCGAAGCCGAGCAGCCCGGCAACCCCTGCGTGGCGCCGCTGGAGCAGGGGCCGTTCTATGCCGTGCGCATCGTCCCCGGCAGCCTGGGCACTTTCGCCGGCCTGCGCACCGACGCCTCGGCCCGCGTGCTGGACGCCAACGGCCAAGCCATCGCCGGCCTGTGGGCCGCGGGCAACGACATGGCCAGCGTGATGGGCGGGCACTACCCCAGCGGCGGCATCACGCTGGGGCCGGCCATGACCTTCGGCTTCATCGCGGCGCATGACGCGGCGCACTTGCCCGCCATGCAGCCCGCCGCGGCGCCCGCCATGGCCACGGCCTGAGCGCAGGCCCTTCCAGTCAACGCTTTTCTCCGCTCTTACCCGCTTTTCCCCCGCTTCCAACCGGAGCCTCCTGTCCATGTTCTACGAACTCGCCACCCTCACGACCCGCCTCTTCACCACCGCCCAAGCCACCGAGGGCATACAGGCCTGGGTGCAGGCGCCGCAAGCGCGCGGCCGGCTGCTGGGCTGCTGGTATTCCGACATCGGCGCGCTCAACCAGGTGCTGGTCCTGCGCGCCTTCGCCGACGAGGCCGAGATGCTGGCCGAGCGCCGCCGCGCGCTGCTGTCCTCCAACCCGTTCAACTGCGGTGAGCTGCTCACCGGGCTGGAGATGCACGGCTACGCCGGCTTTCCCTGGATGGAGCCGCCCGCGCCGGGCAGCTACGGGCCCATCTACGAGGTGCGCACCTACCAGTACAAGACCGGCGGCCTGCAGCCCACGCTGGACGCCTGGCAGGCCGCGCTGCCCGCGCGCAACGAAATCTCGCCTTGCCTGTTGGCCATGTACGCGCTGGACGGCACGCCGCGCTTCACCCACTTCTGGCCCGCGGCCAGCCTCAACGAGCGCTCGGCCGCCCGCGCCGCCGCGGTCCAGCAGGGCGTGTGGCCGCCCAAGGGCGGGCCGCAGTGGCTGACCTCCCAGATGCAGTCGCAGATCTTCCTGCCCACGGCCATCTCGCCCTTGAAGTGATTCCCCCGGGCGGCCCGCGCGCCGCCCCTGGACAGACCGCCGGCGCCGGCCAGACGGCGCCACCCGCGCCGCGGTGCAAGGCGGCGACCCAAGCCCCCAAAGGAGACATTCCCGTGAACCGACTGATTGCCGGCGGCTGCCGGCTGCTCGAAGCGCTGCTGGCCCTGGGCCTGGCGCTGATGGTGTTGCTGGTGTTCGGCAACGTGGTGCTGCGCTACGCCTTCGACTCCGGCATCACCGTGAGCGAGGAGCTCTCGCGCTGGCTTTTCGTGTGGCTGACCTTCCTGGGCGCCGTGGTCGCCATCCATGAGCGCGGCCACCTGGGCTCGGAC
This sequence comes from Azohydromonas lata, assembly GCF_034427735.1. Classification (NCBI taxonomy): domain Bacteria; kingdom Pseudomonadati; phylum Pseudomonadota; class Betaproteobacteria; order Burkholderiales; family Sphaerotilaceae; genus Azohydromonas; species Azohydromonas lata. The sequence goes on along the minus strand of NZ_JAXOJX010000028.1, from coordinate 52,589 downwards.
ATGCTCGTGTCGCGCCTGGGGCCCTTGGGCCGCAAGGGCTGCCTGTTGCTGTCGCACCTGGCCATGCTCTACGTCACCTGGCTGCTGTGGAGCGGGGCCGTCACGCAGGTGGGCATCAACCTGGACGTGGTTGCGCCCGTGACCGGCACGTCCATGGCGGTGTTCTATGCCAGCGGCGCCGTCTTCGCGCTGTTGGGCGGGCTGTTGCTGCTGCACGGCCTGTGGCGGCTGCTCAGCGGCCGCATGGCCGACGAGGAGCTCATCGCGGTGCAGGAATCCGAAGACCTGGCGCAGGTGCAGGACCTGCACTTGGGCCAGCCGGCCAAGGTCTGAAGGGGAGGACCACCATGACCGTCTTCATCTTCCTGGGCTCGCTGCTGGGCGCCATGGCGCTGGGCATTCCCATCGCGTACTCGCTGCTGGTGTCGGGTGTCGCGCTGATGTGGCACTTGGACATGTTCGACGCGCAGATCCTGGCGCAGAACGTGATCAACGGCGCCGATTCCTTCCCGCTGCTGGCCGTGCCCTTCTTCATGCTGGCCGGCGAGATCATGAACGTGGGCGGCCTCTCCAGCCGCATCGTCAAGCTCGCGCTCACCCTCGTGGGCCACAAGCGCGGCGGCCTGGGCTTCGTGGCCATCCTGGCGGCGTGCATGCTGGCGGCGCTGTCGGGCTCGGCGGTGGCCGACACGGCGGCGCTGGCGGCGCTGCTGCTGCCCATGATGGTCCGCGCGGGCCATGACAAGGCCAAGAGCGGTGGCCTCATCGCCTCGGCCGGCATCATCGCGCCCGTCATTCCGCCGTCCATCGGCTTCGTGATCTTCGGCGTGGCGGCCAACGTGTCGATTTCCAAGCTGTTCCTGGCCGGCATCGTCCCGGGCATCCTGATGGGTGCGTCCATCGCCATCGCCTGGTACTTCGTGGCCAAGCGCGAGAACATCCAGCCCCCGCCCAAGGCCAGCTTCAAGGAGCAGCTTGCGGCACTGCGCGAATCGCTGTGGGCGCTTGGGCTGCCGGTGATCGTGATCGTGGGCCTGAAGATGGGCGTGTTCACGCCCACCGAGGCCGCCGTGGTGGCCGCCGTCTACGCGCTGCTGGTGTCCATGCTCATCTACCGCGAGATGAGCGTCAGGCAGCTTTACGAGGTGTTCGTGAGCGCCGCCAAGACCACGGCCGTGATCATGTTCCTGGTGGCCGCGGCCATGGTCAGCGCCTGGCTCATTACGGTCGCCGACATCCCCAGCCAGATGATTCAACTTCTGGAGCCCTTCATGGGCAACCAGACGCTGCTGCTCATCGCCATCATGCTGCTGGTGATGGCCGTGGGCACGGCCATGGACATGACGCCCACCATCCTGATCCTCACGCCCGTGCTGATGCCGGTGGTCAAGCAGGCCGGGATCGACCCCGTCTACTTCGGTGTGCTGTTCATCATCAACAACGCCATCGGCCTGATCACGCCGCCCGTGGGCACGGTGCTCAACGTCGTGGCCGGCGTGGGCCGCATGAAGATGGACGAGGTCACCCGCGGCGTGCTGCCCTTCATGGCCGCGCAGTTCATCGTCATGTTCCTGATGGTGCTGTTTCCCTCGCTCGTCCTCGTCCCGGCGCGCTGGCTGGCGAACTGATTTCCACGCTCCCAAGCTCCCTTGAAGTCATGAACGGAGTGATTCGCATGAACCGTCCCCTGTCCCTGGCCCATCTCACCGTGCTGGAGCTTCCGCCGCCGCAGGTGGTGGAAACCGCGGCCGCCGCCGGCTACACGCACGCCGGCATACGGCTGCTGCCTTCCTCGCCCGGCGGCCTGGCCTACCCGCTGATGGACGATCCCGCGCTGCTACGAGAAACGCGCAGGCGTCTGGACGACACCGGCGTGCGCCTGTTCGACCTGGAAATCGTGCGCCTGGGTGCGGACTTCGACGTACGGGCCTACCAGCGCTTTTGCGAGGTGGGGGCGGAGCTGGGCGCGCACACCATCCTGGTAGGCGGCGACGACCCCGAGCCGGCGCGCCTGGCCCAATCCTTCGCCGCGCTGTGCGAGCTGGCACGGCCCTTCGGCCTGCACCCGAGCATCGAGTTCATGCCCTGGACCGCGGTGCCCGACGTGGCCAGCGCGCTGCGGCTGGTGGTGGACGCCGGGCGGCCGGCCCATGCGGGCATCCTGGTCGATGCGCTGCATTGGGCGCGCTCGGACAGCCCGCTGCCGCAAGTCGCGGCCTTGCCCCGCGAGCTGCTGCACTACGCGCAGGTGTGCGACGCGCCGGCGCAAGTGCCCAGCACGGTGGAGGGCCTGATTCACACCGCCCGCTGCGAGCGGCTGCTGCCCGGCGAGGGTGGCATCGACCTCCCGGCGCTGTTGTCCGTGCTGCCGCCGGAGCTGCCGCTGAGCGTGGAGATTCCGCACCACGTCCGCGCGCCGCAGGCCGGCGCCCTGGGCTGGGCGCGGCAGGCGCGCGACGCCACGCTGCGCCTGCTGGGCTGACGGGTGCGGCGCGAGGGCGCGCCGTTCTTCAGCCTATGTGCGACACGCGCTCCAGCTCCGAGCGCAGCAGCCGCACCAGGGCCGGATCAAACGTCTGCAGCGCACGGTCGGCCACGGGCTGCACGGCCTGGCGCATGCGGTCGAGCTCGGCCGGCGCCACCTCGTTGATCACCATGCCGGCGGCCTTGAGCTCTTCCATGGCCTTGCGCGCCTGCTCGCGGCTGACCTGCCGCTGGTAGTCGCGCGCCTCCAGCGCCGAGGCCTGCAGCAGCTTGCGCTCGTCGGCCGAGAGCTTGTCCCACAGCTTCTTGCTGACCAGGACGATGATCACGCCGTAGGCGTGGCCGGTCAGGCTGGCGTACTTCTGCACCTCGTAGAGCTTGGCCGAGCGCGCCACGAGCAGCGGGTTCTCCTGCGCGTCCAGCGCCTTGGTTTCCAGCGCGCCGTAGACCTCGCCGAAGGACATGGGCACCGGGTTGGCCTTGAGCGCCTTGAACATGTCTATGAAGATGGGGTTCTGCTGCACCCGGATCTTCAGGCCCTGCACGTCCTCCAGCTTCTGGATGGGGTGGCGGCTGTTGGTGATGTGGCGCAGGCCGTTTTCCCACATCGCCAGGCCGACCAAACCCTTTTCCGGCAGCTTGGCCAGCAGGGCCTGGCCAAAGGGGCCGTCCATGAGGGCATCAGCCTGCGCGGGGTTGCGTATCAGGTAGGGCAGGTCCAGCAGCGTGAACTCGCGGACGATGCCCGCCAGCGTCGCGGAGCTGGGCACGAACATCTCCTGCACGCCCCCGATCAGCGCCGACTGCTGCTGCAGCTCCGGGCCCAGCGCCAGCGCGGGATAGTCCTTGACCTTGAGCTTGCCCGCGCTCTTGGCGGCAACGATCTCGGTGAATTTCTTGGCACCCAAGCTGATGGGGTGATCCGCCGGCACCGTGGTGCCGATGCGGATGGTGCGGTCCTCCACCTGGGCTTGGGCGGCGCCGCCCAACAGCAAGGCGGTGGTGGCGAGCGCCGTGCGGCGCGTGATGCCGGAAGGGGTCACGAGGTCTCCTGAGCGGTTTTGTCGAGCAACCTGAAATTCTAGGGTTCGCCCGGCGGCGGCCCCTCGCGGTGCATCAAGCTGGTGCGGCTTGCGGCCCTTGTGGCTCTCCTGCCTTCAGGGCGCCACGGGCCAGCACGGCAGCTCGACACGCACTTCGGACGCTTGCGGCCCGTGCGTGCGCTCCACCAGCGTGAGCCGCCGCGTCGCACGCTCGCGCAGGAGCACCGTGGAGCAGCGCGTGCCGTAGTGCGGCATGTCGATGAACACGGACGACAGGTAGCGCTCCACTTCCAGCGGCACGCCCGTGGCGGGCAGCGCGGCGTCCGGCGCGCGGGTGCGATCGCCCAGCGCCGCCAGCAGCACGACTATCAGCGCCTCGGTGTCGCCATGCCGCTCCAGCGCCAGCGCCAGCTCGCGCTTGAGCTGCACGGTCTTGGGCCAGGGCGTGTCCAGCGCGGCGTTGGAGAGGGCGTGCAGCCCCGGCCGCAGCGCGTGCGGGGCAGGGTGGTCGGTGCCGGTCCAGAAGAACTCGCCGCGGATGAAATCGGCTGCCAGCAGGTTGAACGGGTTGTGGCCGGCCTCGCGCAGCGCTTCGCAGAAGGCAGCGCCGTCGCTGCCGCCGTGCAGCCACTGCGTGACGATCTCGCCGCGCGAGGGTGCGTCCGCACGCATGTCGCTTGGGCGGCGCACGTTGGTGAGCAGCGCCAGACGGCCGGCGTCGTTGAGGCCGAACCAGGTGCCGCCGGCGCGCAGGTCGCGGCCGGCGAGCGTGCCGTCGGCCCAACGGTGCAGTGCGGCGGCGGGGCGATCCAGGAACTCGTCGCGGTTGGCGGCCAGGACGAGGTCGAAGCGCGGATGCGCGTCCCAGGCCAGCGCTACCAGGCACATGGCTCGAACACCTCCACATGGCGCGTGCTGGTCACCAGCAGCGCCAGCGCCGTCGCGGCGGCGTGGGCGATGTGCGCCTGCAGCGCCTCGTCCACACCGCTTGGGCGGGCGTAGGTTTCCATCAGCGTGCGCTGGCCGGCGACGTCTTCACTTTGCGGCCGCTGCAGCAGCTCGCAAACCAGATCAGGGTGCGCGCGCTGCAGCTCGGTTTGAAACGTCCGCACGGCTTGCCCACAGGCGGCCAAGTCGGCCAGGGCCACGCGGTAATACACGTACAGCCGGCGCCCGTCGGGGGCGCCGGTGACTTCATTCGGCATCCAGGGGCAGCTCGTAAGGCAGCGGCGCGGGCCGCAGGGCCGGACCATCGGGCGCGCGCAGGTGCAGCGAGGGCGCCTGCAGCGCGGCGATCTTGAGCTCCACCAGCACGGCGGTCTGGCCTTGCAGCGTGGCCGAATCCATCACCAGGCCGGAGGGCTGGCCCGGGTCGTCGCCGGCCGTGAACACCTCCTGGCCCGGGGCGGCGTCGGCCGCGGCATCGAACAGGAAGGCGCGGCGCTTGGTCGTCCCGCGGTACTGGCTGCGGGCCACGACTTCCTGGCCGGGGTAGCAGCCCTTCTTGAAGCTCACGCCGCCGACCAGCTCCAGGTTGATCATCTGCGGGACGAACTGCTCGGACGTGGCTGCCACCACGCGAGGCAGGGCGCTGCGCACTTCCAGCCAGCGCCAGGCGTCCTCGGACAGCGCCGGCAGCTCCGGGGCTTGGGCAGATGCCAGCAGCCAGCGCGGCACGCCGTCCACGTCCGGCAGGCGGATCACGTCGGCGTCCTGCACGCGGGCGCGCTGCCAGGACTGTTGCGGCGCGGCGTCGCCCAACCAGGCGGCGGCGCTTGGGCCGGCCAGGCCGTAGAGGCGCAGATCGGAGGCTTCGGCCAGCTTGCACTTGGCACGCAGGACGAACATGGACAGGCGCTTGACGGTGGCGGCCAGCACGTCGGCGCTGCAGGCCAGCAGGATCTCGCCGGCCGTTGGGCGCCAGAAAATGAAGCTGGCCAGCAGCCGGCCCTTGGCGGTGCAGTAGCCGCCCAAGCGGGCAGAGTGGGCGTCCAGCGCGTTGACGTCTTGCGTGAGCTGGCCGTGCAGGAAGGACGCGGCATCCTCGCCGCTGGCTCGCACCAGGCCCAGGTGCGTCAAAGGCGCGGCACCGTCGAAGGTACCTGCCTGAATGAGGGTGTCGGTCATGCGGCCATTATGATCAGCGGCTTTGGCCCGGGCGGTGTTGGTGTGGTGATGAAGCGGATCTTGCTGGTGCTCGCAGGGCTGGCGGCCCTGGCCGCGTTGGGCGCCGGCGGTGCCGCGTGGTGGTGGCTGCAGCGGCCGCTGACACTGGCGGGCAACTCGGTGGAGTTGTCCATCGAGCCCGGCACCTCGCCGCGCAAGGTGGCGCAGGACTGGGTGCAGGCCGGCGTCGAGACCTCCCCCGACTTCCTCTACCACTGGTTCCGCTGGTCGGGCCTGGCCCGCCAGATACGCGCGGGCAGCTACGAAATAGACCGCGGCACCACGCCGCGCCAGTTGCTCGACAAGATGGTGCGCGGCGACGAGGTGCTGGAAAGCGTGCGCTTCATCGAGGGCTGGACCTTCAGGCAGTTGCGGGCCGAGCTGGCCCGCGCCCAATCGCTCAAACCCGCCACGGCCACGCTCAGCGATGCGCAGCTCATGGCCGCGTTGGGCGCGCCGGGCGTGGCGCCGGAAGGGCGCTTCTTTCCCGACACCTACGCCTACAGCCGCGGCGTGAGCGACCTCACCGTGCTCAAGCGTGCGCACGCCGCCATGCAGCGCCGCCTGGAGCAGGCCTGGGCCGAGCGCCCGTCCGACTCGCCGCTGCGCAGCCGGGACGACTTGCTCATCCTGGCCTCCATCGTGGAAAAGGAAACCGGCCAGGCCGCCGACCGGCCCAAGGTGGCGGCCGTCTTCCTCAACCGGCTGCGCGTGGGCATGCCGCTGCAGACCGACCCGACCGTCATCTACGGCTTGGGCGAGCGCTTCGACGGCAACCTGCGCAAGCGCGACCTGCAGGAGGACACGCCCTTCAACACCTACACCCGCAGCGGGCTGCCGCCCACGCCGATCGCCATGCCGGGGCTGGAGTCGCTGCGCGCCTCGGTGAAGCCGGCGCCGACCAAGGCGCTGTTCTTCGTCTCCCGCGGCGACGGCAGCAGCGTCTTCAGCGACAACCTCGCGGACCACAATCGGGCCGTCAACCAGTACCAGCGCGCGCCGCGTGGCGCGAGCGCGCCCTGACAAAACACCATTGCTTGTGAACCACGGTTTCATCACCTTCGAAGGCATAGACGGTGCGGGCAAGAGCTCGCACATCGAGGCCCTGGCGCAGTGGCTGCGCGCACGCGGCCGCGAGGTGCTGCTCACGCGCGAGCCCGGCGGCACGGCGCTGGCCGAGCGGCTGCGCGAGCTGCTGCTGCACCAGCCCATGGACGCACTCACCGAAAGCCTGCTGGTCTTCGCCGCGCGGCGCGACCACCTGCGCCAGGTCATCGAGCCGGCCCTGGCCCGCGGCACCACCGTGCTGTGCGACCGTTTCACCGACGCCACCTTCGCCTACCAGGGCGGCGGCCGCGGCTTTGACGGCCAGGTGCTCGTCCAGTTGGAAAGCTGGGTGCAGCAAGGCCGGCAGCCTGACGTGACGCTGTGGTTCGACCTGCCTCCCGCCGTGGCGGCGCAGCGCCGTGCGGCGGCCCGCGCGGCCGACCGCTTCGAAAGCGAAGACGAAACCTTCTTCACCCGCGTGCGCGAGGGCTACGCGGCCCGCGCCGCTGCGGCGCCGGGCCGCTTCATTCGCATAGATGCGCTGCAGCCGCGCGAGGCCGTGTGGGCGCAGATCGCCCAATCGCTTGAGGAGCGCGGCTGGTGAGCGCGCCGCTGCCCTGGCTGGAGGCGCCGCTGCAACAGGCGCTGCGCCAGCGCGCGCACGCGCTGCTGTTCCACGGGCCGGCGGGCGTGGGCCAGTACGAGTTCGGCTTCGAGCTGGCCAAGGCGCTGCTGTGCGAGGCGGGCGGCGAGGGCGCCCACCGCCCCTGCGGCCGCTGCCCGTCGTGCCATCTGATGGACACGCACGGCCATCCGGACTTCAAGCTGCTGATGCCGGAAGCGCTGCGCGAGCCGCTGGGCTGGCCGGAGGAGGAGTCGCGCAAGAAGGACGCGAAGCCCAGCAAGTGGATCCGCATCGAGGAGGTGCGCCAGGCCATCGACTGGTCGCACCAGAGCGTCTCGCGCGGCGTGGCCAAGGTGCTGCTCATCCATCCGGCCACGGCCATGCAGGAGGCCAGCGCCAATGCGCTGCTCAAGACGCTGGAGGAGCCCGCGCCCCAGGTGCGGCTGCTGCTGACGGCCACCGACCCCGAGCTGCTGCTGCCCACCATCCGCAGCCGCTGCCAGCGCCTGGCGCTGCCCATGCCGCCGCGCGAGGCGGCGCTGGCCTGGCTGCAGGAGCGCGGCGTCGCGCAGCCGGCCGTGCTGCTGGACGCCGCGGGCGGGCGGCCGCTGGAGGCGCAGGCGCTGGCGGGCGAGGGCGTGGATGCCGCCGCCTGGGCCGCACTGCCGCAGCGGCTGCGCTTGGGCGACGTCACGGCGGTGGCGCAATGGCCGCTGCCCCGGCTGCTGGAGACGCTGCTCAAGCTCTGCCACGACCTCATGGCGGTGGCCGCCGGCGGCGCGCCGCGCTACTTCCCGGCCGACGCCCTGCCGTCCGGCGCCGCTTTGCCGGCGCTGGCCCAATGGTCGCGCGAGCTCACGCAGCTCTCGCGCCACGACGAGCACCCGTGGAACGCGTCGCTGCTGGCCGAATCGCTGGTGGCACAGGCCGCGGCGCTGTGGCCCGCGGCCCGGCCGGCGGCGGGTGCCCGCCCGCGCGTCACTACACTGGGCCGCTGATGAACGCCACCTCGACCCCCGACGCGCCGGCTCCGGCGCAGCCCACGCTGGTGCAACTGGTCTTCAGCGACCGGCAGGCTTTGAGCACCACCTACATCCCGCTGTTCACCGAAGGCGGCCTGTTCATTGCCACGGCGCATGAGCACCGGCTGGGTGACGCCTTCGAGCTGCTGCTGACGCTGCCCGGCGAGACCGAACGCCGCACCGTGGCCGGCAAGGTGGCGTGGATCACGCCGGCGCATGCGCCCGGTGGCCGTCCGCAGGGCGTGGGCGTGGCTTTCAACGGCAGCGAGGAGTCGCGTGCGGTCAAGGCGCTCATTGAAAGCCTGCTGGCCGATTCGGCTGGGGCGCGCTCCACGCAGGTGTTCTGATGTCCGCTCGCGGCCGACCCGGCCGCGGCGCTTGATTGGTTTGATTGCGATGTACGTCGATTCCCACTGCCACCTGAGTTTTCCCGAGCTGCATGCGCGGCTGGACGAGATTCGCGCCGCCATGGCCGCCGCGGACGTGGACCGCGCGCTGTGCATCTGCACCACGCTGGAAGAGTTCGAGGCCGTGCACGGCCTGGCGCTCGCACACGACAACTTCTGGGCCAGCGTCGGCGTGCACCCCGACAACGAGGACGTGATGGAGCCCACCGAGGGCTACCTCTGCGAGCTGGCCGCACGCCCGCGCGTGGTGGGCATAGGCGAAACCGGGCTGGACTACTACCGGCTCAATGGCCGCTCCATGGCCGACATGGAGTGGCAGCGCGAGCGCTTTCGCGTGCACATCCGGGCGGCGCGCGCCACGGGTAAACCGCTGATCATCCACACGCGCAGCTCCAGCGAGGACACGCTGGCCATCCTGCGCGAGGAGGGCGGCGAGCAGGCCGGCGGCGTTTTCCACTGCTTCACGGAAACCGAGGCCGTGGCCCGCGCCGCCCTGGACCTGGGCTTTCACATTTCCTTTTCCGGCATCCTCACGTTCCGCAATGCGGCGGATTTGCGCGAGGTCGCCAGATTCGTGCCCATGGACCGGCTGCTGATCGAAACCGACAGCCCGTACCTGGCGCCCGTGCCGTACCGCGGCAAGGTCAACCAGCCGGCCTACGTGCCGCACGTCGCGGCGCAACTGGCCGAGCTCAAGGGCTGCAGCGCCGAGGACATCGGCCGCGCCACCAGTGCCAATTTCGAGCGGCTGTTCAAGGTCGCGGCAGCCGCATGAAGCCGGGGTTGATCCGGCGCCGGGCGATGGCCGGTATTGCGGCGGCGTGCCTTTCGAGTGGCCGCCTGGCTTGGGCCGGCAGCTACGAGGATTTCTTCAAGGCGGTCGAGCGCGACGACGGGCTCACCGTCACGGCGCTGCTCAAGCGCGGCTTCGATCCGAACTCCCGCGACGAGCGCGGCCAGCCGGCGCTGACCTTGGCATTCAAGGAAGACTCGCTCAAGGCCGCCGCGGCGCTGTGGGCACATCCGCAGTTGGACCTGGAAGCCGTCAACGCCGCCAACGAGACGCCGCTGATGATGGCCGCGCTGCGCGGCCATGTGGAATGGATGCAGCGCCTCATCCAGCGCGGCGCACAGGTGCACCGCGAGGGTTGGGCGCCGATTCACTACGCCGCCTCCAGTCCGGAGGTGGAGCCGGTGGAAGTGATGATCAAGGCCGCAGCGCCCGTGGACGCGCTGAGTCCGAACGGCAGCACGCCGCTGATGATGGCCGCGGGCTACGGCGCCATCGATGCCGCGCGGCTGCTGCTGCGCCGCGGCGCGGATGCCAAGCTGCTCAACAAGCGCGGCATGAGTGCTGCGGATTTCGCCAAGTCGGCGGGACGGGACGGCCTGGCCGACGAGTTGAGCGCCGCGATGCGCCGTTGACAGCCGGTGCAGGGGCCCTGCGGCTCCACACATAAACCACGGCAATGCGTATTATGTTAAATAACATATGCGCTGCGAGATGAAGCCCGCCTGCTTTCCACGCTTCAATGCGCTCCGGGTCTCTTTCCTGCCCCACGGCTTTGGCAACACTCTGGCCCGCTACGCTTGGCACATGAAGCAATCAGAGGCATCGCTGCAATCACTGTTGTTCGATGACGTGCCCGCAGTTGAGAAAACCGCGGTGCAGCCGGCCCTGCCCTCGTCCGAATGGCTGGAGTTGGCGCACGCGCTCAACGAGCGCTGGCAAGGACGGCTGCACCTGGGGACTTCTTCTTGGAATTTCACCGGCTGGGCCGGCCTGGTGTGGGCGCAGGCGTATCCGGAAGCACGGCTGTCGCGCGAAGGTCTGCCGGCCTACGCCGCGCATCCATTGCTGCGCACGGTGAGCCTGGACCGCGCCTTCTACCGGCCGCTGAACGCCGCCGGCTACGCGGCGCTGGGCGCGCAGGTGCCGGCTCACTTCCGCTTCGTGGTCAAGGCGGCGGCGCTGGTCAGCGATGCCGTGCAGCGCGACGGCGGCGGCCGTGCCGAGCGCAGCAATCCCAATTTCCTGGATCCGGGCCTGGCGCTGGAGCAATGCCTGCGTCCGGCCGTCCAAGGCCTGGGCGACAAGCTGGGCGTGCTCGTGTTCCAGCTCTCTCCTTTGCCGCCGGCTTGGTTGCACGACCCGTTGCGGCTGGAGCAGCAACTGGAGCGCTTGTGGCAGGCCTTGCTGCCGGAGCTGCCCGCGGACAGCCGCCTGGCGCTGGAGTTGCGCGACCCCGAACTGCTGCAGCCCTGGCTGGCGGCTCACCTGAAAGCCTTTGGCGTGCGCTACTGCGTGGGCCTGCACGACCGCATGCCCGTCATAGACCGGCAACTGCCCATGCTGCGCGCCACATGGCCTGGCGACTTGGTCTGCCGTTGGAACCTGCAGCTCGGCCAAAGCTATGCCGGCGCCAAGGATCGTTGGGCGCCCTTCGACAAGCTCGTCGCACCGGATTTGCCCACTCGCCAAGGGCTGGTGAAAGTGATGGCCGGCACCTTGTCCGCCGGCCACAGCGTCTACGTGACCGTGAACAACAAGGCTGAGGGCTGTGCGCCCTGCTCCGTGCTGGAGCTGGCGCGCGCACTGGCCGCGCTGCCAGCCTGAGAAACCGGCACATAGAACCCAGTCCCCATAGAACCGCAGTCCCAGTAGGCTGCGGACTTAGAAAACCTCGGCCAAAAGCAAAAAGACCGAAGGCCCTTACGGAACCTTCGGTCTCATGCTGTTTTGGCGGAGTCGGAGGGATTCGAACCCTCGATGCAGGTTTTGCCCGCATACTCCCTTAGCAGGGGAGCACCTTCGGCCACTCGGTCACGACTCCAGCGAAGCTCAGATTCTAGCAGGGTCTTTTCAGCTTTCGCAAGCCCCCTGCGCATTTTTATCAGGCCGCAACCGGTTCCTGATCCAGCTCGAAGGCGCGGTGCAGCGCGCGCACGGCCAACTCCATGTACTTCTCGTCGATCACGACGCTGGTCTTGATCTCGCTGGTGGTGATCATCTGGATGTTGATGCCCTCGTCGCTCAGGGCGCGGAACATCTTGCTGGCCACGCCGGCGTGGCTGCGCATGCCGATGCCGACAATGCTCACCTTGCAGATCTTGGTGTCGCCCAGGACTTGCGTGGCACCGGTGGACGGCGCGACCTGGTTTTGCAGCAGGTCGATGGTGCGCTGGTAGTCGTTGCGGTGCACGGTGAAGGAGAAGTCGGTCTTCCCGTCGTGCGACACGTTCTGGATGATCACGTCGACGTCGATGTTGGCCTCGGCCACGGCGCCCAGGATCTGGTAAGCGATGCCGGGCTTGTCGGGCACGCCCATGACGGTGATCTTGGCCTCATCGCGGTTGAACGCGATGCCGGAGACAACGGCTTGTTCCATCTTTTCGTCTTCCTCGAAGGTGATCAGGGTGCCGGAGCTGGCTTCCTCTTCGATATCAATATCCCAGGGCGTGAAGCTGGAGAGCACGCGCAGCGGTACGCGGTACTTGCCCGCGAACTCCACCGAGCGGATCTGCAGCACCTTGGAGCCCAGGCTGGCCATCTCCAGCATCTCTTCGAAGCTGATGGTGGACAGGCGCCGGGCCTCGGCCACGATGCGCGGGTCGGTGGTGTAGACGCCGTCGACGTCCGTGTAGATCAGGCACTCGTGGGCCTTCATCGCCGCCGCCACGGCCACCGCCGAGGTGTCCGAGCCGCCACGGCCCAGCGTCGTGATGTGGCCGTCGGAGTCGATGCCCTGGAAACCGGTGATGATCACCACGCGGCCGGCTTCGAGGTCGGCGCGCACGCGGGCGTCGTCGATGCTCTGGATGCGCGCCTTGGTGTAGGCCGAATCGGTCTGCACCGGCACTTGCCAACCGGTGTAGCTGATGGCCTCCATGCCTTCGGCCTGCAGCGCGATGGCCAGCAGACCAACCGACACCTGCTCGCCCGTGGCGGCAATCATGTCGAGCTCGCGCAGCAGCGCCGAGGAAGTCTGTTTGGGCGAAAGCTCCTTGGCCAGCCCAAGCAGGCGGTTGGTTTCGCCGCTCATTGCGGAGGGGACGACCACCATCTGGTGGCCGGCACGCGCCCATTTGGCGACGCGCTTGGCGACGTTGCGGATGCGCTCCGTGGAGCCCATCGACGTACCGCCGTACTTGTGAACGATCAATGCCATGGTGTTTGAAACAGGCCCGGTGTTTGCCGCGAGGCACCATCGGCCCGCGAACCCGTGATTCTAGCCGGCCCCGTCAGCCACCCATTCCAGTGCCCACTGCACTTCCCCGTTGGGCGCCCATTGCCGCGCATCGATGCCCAAACCCGGGACAAACAACAAGTCGCTGCCCAACCACAGCAAGGGCCCGCTGCGCCGCCACGCCGGCACGCCTTCGGCCTGGTATTGCTTCTTCAGGCTGCGGGGAATGCCGCGAGGCTTCAATTGAAATTGCTCGCCGCCCTGCCGGGGCTGCGCCAGGCAGTTCTGCAGTTGCCGTGGACTCACACCACGCCCGGATACCGGCGTGACTTCCAGCCAGCCGGGCCACCCTTCGAGCCGGTACCGGCCCGGCTCCGGCAGCGAAACGGCACAAGGCGAAGCATCCGCCGCCATCTCCGTCCCCTGCCCGGCCGCTTCACATCTCAGCAGCCCGCGGTAGCGGTGCAGCACATGTTCGCCCGCGGGCCAGGACGCCGGCGGCTCGCCGGGCAGTTCCCGCACCAGGCGCTGCAACAGGGTTTCGCTCGCGCCGCGCCCGCAGCGCTGCCACAGCCAGTGCCGCAGCAGGTTCACCTGGCGGGCCGGCGGCAAGGCCGTGACATCGCCAATGCGCAACTTGTCGTCCTGGACCGCCCGCTGCAGGTCAATGTCCGCCAGCGCGGCCAAGCATTCGCGCGCCTGCTGCGCCTGGCGCGCCGCCGCAGCCAGCGATTGCTCGGCTTCAGGGAAGGCTGCGCTGAGTGCCGGCATCACCTGGTGGCGCAAGCGGTTGCGCGCAAAACCGTGGTCTTCGTTGCTGGGGTCTTCAACGAACACCAGGCCGTGCGCATCCACGTAGGCCTCGATGGCCTCGCGGGACAACTGCAGCCACGGGCGCACCCAGCAAATGCCATCACGCCACGCCTCGCGCGGCATGGACGCCAGCCCGGCGGCGCCGCCGCCGCGCAGGGCCTGCAACACGAAAGTCTCGGCCTGGTCGCGGCGATGGTGCGCCAGCAGGACGATGTGAGCGCCGGCCTCGCCGGCCATGCGGGCCAAGGCCGCGTAGCGGCCGTTGCGTGCCCAGGCTTCCACGCTTTCACCCCGTGCGGGACGGCCTTCTAGCCGGCACCAGCGCAACTCCACCGGCAGGCCTTGCGAAGCCCATTCCCGGCACTGGGCCTGCAGGTTCTCAACCCAGGCGTCCGCTACGGTTTGCAGGCCATGGTGCACGTGCAGCGCCACGACGCGCAGGCCCTGCACCTGTGCGGCGTGGGCAGTGGCGTGGAGCAGCGCGGTGGAGTCGCGGCCGCCGCTGGTGGCGACGGCGACGCAGGGACTGTCAGCGTTCGGTGGTGTCGGTGAAGCGGCCATAGGACTGCAGCCGCTCATAGCGGCGCTGCAGCAGTTCGCGCGGCTTGAGGTCCACCACTTGGCGCAGCGCATCGTTGAGCGCGCGCTTGAGCGTGGCGGCCATGTGGCGCGTGTCGCGGTGTGCGCCACCCACGGGCTCGCTCACGATCTTGTCGATCAGGCCCAGGGCCTTGAGCCGGTGCGCGGTGATGCCCAGCGCTTCGGCGGCGTCGGAGGCGCGCTCGGCCGTCTTCCACAGAATGGAAGCGCATCCTTCCGGCGAAATCACGGAGTAGACGGAGAACTGCAGCATCAGCACCTGGTCCGCGACGCTGATGGCCAGCGCACCACCGGAGCCACCCTCGCCGATGATGGTGGTGATGATGGGCACTTCCAGTTGCGCCATCTCGTAGATGTTGCGGCCTATGGCTTCCGACTGGCCACGCTCCTCGGCGCCGATGCCGGGGTACGCACCCGGCGTGTCCACGAAGGTGAACACTGGCAGGCCGAACTTCTCGGCCAGCTTCATCAGCCGCAGGGCCTTGCGGTAACCCTCGGGGCGGCTCATGCCGAAGTTGCGCGCGGCGCGCTCCTTGGTGTCGCGGCCCTTCTGGTGGCCCAGCACCATGCAGGCCTGGCCGTTGAAGCGCGCCAGGCCACCGACGATGGACTGGTCATCCGCATAGTGCCGATCGCCGTGCAGCTCCTGAAAGTCGGTGAAGGTCTCGCCGATGTAGTCCAGCGTGTACGGGCGCTGCGGGTGGCGGGCGATCTGCGTGACCTGCCACGGCGTGAGGTTGGCGTAGATGTCCTTGGTGAGCTGCAGGCTCTTCTTCTGCAGCCGCTCGATTTCCTCGGAAATGTCCACGGCCGACTCGGTCTGCACGTAGCGCAGCTCCTCGATCTTGCCTTCCAGCTCGGCAACGGACTGTTCGAATTCGAGGAAGTGTTTTTTGCTCATAAGAATTCCTACCCTGGCCGACTCTCAGTACTCGACGGGAACCGGATCCAGGCTGCGCCACAGGTACCACGTGGCCACCGACCGGTACGGAGACCAAGCATCGCCGACTTCACGGGCCTCGGCTCGTGAGACCGGCTCGCCGCTGAAATAGTTGAGGCTGATGCCGCGCAACAGCCCAACGTCGTCCAGCGGCAGCACGTTTGGGCGCATGAGGTGAAAGATCAGGAACATCTCCGCCGTCCAGCGGCCGATGCCGCGCACGGCGACGAGTTCCTCGATGATGGCCTCATCGTCCATCTGCTGCCATTGACGTACGTGAACCGTACCGTCGGAAAAGTGCGTGGCCAGGTCGCGAAGGTATTCCACCTTGCGCGCTGACAAACCCGCTTCGCGCATGGCAGGCACTTCCAGGGCCAGCACGGCAGCGGGCTGAAGTTTATTCGAACGCCCGCCGGCCAGCGCCGCAAAGCGCTCCCACACCGCTTGCGCGGCGCGTACCGAGATTTGCTGGCCGACGATGGAGCGCGCCAGCGTGGTGAAAGCATCGCCCCGGCACTGCAGCCGGGCTTCGCCGAACTGCGGAATGAGCTTGCGCATCACCCGGTCGCGTTTGGCGAGGTGTTTGCACGCCTCGTCCCAATAGGCAGGCGTGACCGCGGCGGCCGGACGCACCATTCAGGCCTTCACCCAGGTCGTGCCCTGCGGCGAGTCCTGCAGCACGATGCCGCGCTCGGCCAACTCGCGGCGGATGGCGTCGGCCGCGGCGAAGTCACGTGCCTTTTTGGCAGCGGCGCGCTGCTCAATCAAGCGCTGGATTTCGGCATCGTCCAGGCTGCTGCCGCCTTGCAGGAAGGTGCGCGGCGATTGCTGCAGCAGGCCCAGGATGGCGCCCAGCGCCTTGAGCAGCGCGGCGGCTTCCACGCTGCGGCTGCGGTTGACCTCGCCGGCCAGCTCGAACAGCACGGCCACGGCGCCGGGCGTGTTGAAGTCTTCGTCCATCGCGGCCCGGAAGGCCGCAGCCTGCGGCTGGTTCCAGTCGATGGCAGCAAGCGCCGGTACGTCCTCCAAGCTGGAGAGCGCCGTATAGAGGCGGCGCAGTGCGCCGCGGGCGTCTTCCAGGTTGGCGTCGCTGAAGTTGAACGGGCTGCGGTAGTGGGTGCGCAGCATGAAGAAGCGCACCGTCTCGCCGTCGAAGCTCTTGAGGACGTCGCGGATGGTGAAGAAGTTGCCCAGCGACTTGGACATCTTCTCGTTGTCGACGTTGAGGAAGCCGTTGTGCATCCACACGTTGACGAAAGTCTGCCCCGTGGCGCCTTCGCTTTGCGCGATTTCGTTCTCGTGGTGAGGGAACTGCAGGTCCATGCCGCCGCCGTGGATGTCAAAGTGCTCGCCCAACAGCGCGCAGCTCATGGCAGAGCACTCGATGTGCCAACCCGGACGTCCAGGGCCGAAGTCACTGGCGTACTTGGCGTCTGCCGGCTCCTCGGCCTTGGCGGCTTTCCACAGCACGAAGTCCAGCGGATCCTCCTTGCCTTCGAGTACCGCCACGCGCTCGCCGGCACGCAGCTCGTCCAGCGATTTGCCGGAGAGCTTTCCGTAGCCGGGGAACTTGCGCACGGCGAAGTTGACGTCGCCACCAGCGGCGCGGTAGGCCAGCCCCTTGTCCTCCAGGCGCTGAATCATGCTGAGCATCTGCGGCACGTACTCGGTGGCGCGGGGCTCATGTGTCGGCGGCTCAATGCCAATGGCGCCCACGTCCTCGTGCATGGCCACAATCATCTCGTCCGTCAACTGCCGGATGGAGACGCCGCGTTCCAGCGCGCGGCGGATGATCTTGTCGTCAATGTCGGTGATGTTGCGAACGTAGACCACGTCATACCCGCTGGCGCGCAGCCAGCGGCTCACGACGTCGAACGCCATCATCATGCGTGCATGCCCAACGTGGCAAAGGTCGTAAATCGTCATGCCGCACACGTACATGCGCACGCGTGAAGGCTCAATGGGCGTGAACGGCTCGACCTGGCGGGTGAGCGTATTGAAGATGCGAAGGGTCATCGACGGGAGGGCGACAGCAGGCGCCGGAGAACGTTCCAGGCACGGCCCGCCCAGCAGGCGCCGGCCGGGAAAGGGGCGCCGGGGGCTTCAGTAGAATCGGGGCAGTATAGCCAAGGACGCCCTCACCCATGACGCGACTCGCCGCTCTCGCCGCCTTCACCCTGGCCTCTGCCCTATGCGCAGCCACCCCAGCCGCCTGGGCTCAAAAGGTCAAGTTGCAGACCTCGATGGGCGACGTCGTCATCGAGCTGGCGCCGGAGAAGGCGCCCAAGACGGTGGACAACTTCCTGCAGTACGTGCGCACGGGCCACTACGACGGCACCGTGTTCCACCGCGTCATCAAGGATTTCATGGTCCAGGGCGGCGGCATGCAGCCGGACCTGAAGGAAAAGGCCACCCGCGCGCCCATCCCGCTGGAAAGCCGCAACGGCTTGTCCAATGTACGAGGCAGCGTCGCCATGGCGCGTACCATGGTGGCCGACTCGGCCACGGCGCAGTTCTTCATCAATGTCGTGGACAACACCTTCCTGGACCAGCCCAATGCCCGTGACGGCAACGGCTACGCTGTCTTCGGCAAGGTGGTGGCGGGCATGGATGTCGTGGACAAGATTCGTCAAGTGCCCACCGGCAACAAAGGCCCGCACCAAGACGTACCGCTGCAGCCGGTGCTGATCAACAAAGCAACCGTAGAGAAGTGACTATGACCAAGACCGTTGAAATGACCACCAGTGCCGGCGTGATCCGCATCGAGCTGGACGACGCCAAGGCACCCGCGAGCGTGGAAAACTTTCTGAATTACGTGCGTGCCGGCCACTACGACGGCACCGTGTTCCACCGCGTCATCAAGGGTTTCATGATTCAGGGCGGCGGTTTTGAACCTGGCATGAAGCAAAAGCCCACCGGCGCGCCCATCAACAACGAGAGCGCCAACGGCCTGCGCAACGAGAAGTACACCCTCGCCATGGCCCGCACCATGGCGCCGCACTCGGCCACGGCGCAGTTTTTCATCAACACCAAGAGCAACAGCTTTCTGGACAAGGACCGCTCTCAGGACGGCTGGGGCTATGCCGTGTTTGGCAAGGTCGTATCGGGTACGGAAGTGGTGGATGCCATTGAAGGCGTGGCCACCGGTAACCGTGGCGGCCATGGCGACGTGCCCAAGGAAGACGTCGTGATCCAGAGCGTGGTCGAGGTCGCCTGATTACTTCGCCATCAGGGGCGGCAAGCGGGACGCTGCCGCCCTTTCAGTTTCTGGCAGCACCCGCTGAATGGGATCGCATCGATTTCATCAGTGATTTGCACCTGGATTCGACGCGACCCCGGACCTTTCAGGTTTGGGCTGATTTTGTCAGACAAACTCCAGCGCAAGCCTTGTTCATTCTGGGCGATCTTTTCGAGGCCTGGATTGGTGACGACGTGGCCGCTCAGCCAGGTTTTGCAGCCGACGCCCTAAGCATCTTGCGAGAAGCAGCTCAGACGCGGTGGTTGGGTTTCATGGCCGGCAACCGTGATTTTCTGTTTGGATCAAACCAATCTGATTTTTGCGGCATTCATTTTCTGAATGATCCGACGGTCATCTCCGCATTTGGACAGCGCATCATGCTGTCGCATGGCGATTTGCTTTGCCTCGGCGATGTTGAATATCTGAGATTCCGTTCTCTGGTACGAAACCCAGAATGGCAATCGAATTTTCTCGCCAAACCCCTGCAACAACGGTGTGCCATTGCCGCAGCCATGCGTGATGCCAGCCGAGAGCACCAGCGCATGCCGGAGAGTTGGGCAGACGTTGATACTCAAACCGCGCTTGAATGGTTGACCCATGTCCAGTGCAGTGCACTGGTGCATGGCCATACTCACCGGCCCGGCAGCGAGGAAATGGCTCCCGGTATTTGGCGGTATGTGCTGACGGATTGGGAGCTAGACGGTTCGGGGCCACTGCGGGCACAAGTTCTCAGCCTTCAACGTGAAGGTTTCGTTCGACTCGATTTGCCTGCATGAGATGTTTACCAAGCTGCGTCAGGCTCTTCGGCAACGTCGTGAGGAACACGCCCTGCAGCGGCGGCAGATTCCGGATGCAGTCTGGGATTTGACACTACGACGTTTTCAATTCCTTCAGCGGCTTGATGACGTTGAGCTGAATAACCTGCGCCGTATGTCCAGCTTGTTTCTGGACATCAAGGAATTTCACGGTGTGAACGGGTTTGAATTGCGCAACGATATCGTCGTGGCCGTGGCTGCGCAGGCCTGCCTGCCCATACTCAAACTTGGCCTGAGTCATTACGACAATTTCGTGGGCATCGTGATGCATGCAGATTCCGTGGTGGCGTCACGAGAACGGCCTGACGACGTCGGCGTGGTGCACGCCTACGACGAAATACTCGCGGGCGAGGCTGTAAATGGCGGCCCCATCATGCTGAGCTGGAACGATATTTACAGCAGTGCGGGACAAGCGTGCGACGGCCCTGCTTATAACGTCGTCATTCACGAATTCGCGCATGTATTAGACATGCGCGACGGCTTGGCGGATGGAATGCCTTTGCTGCCAGATTCCAATGCCCAACGCGCATGGCATGATGTTTTTGAGCTGGAATTCGAACAGTTTTGCCGTTGGGTCGATCAAGGGCTGGATACAGCTATTGATCCGTATGGCTGCGAAGGCCCTGAAGAATTCTTTGCTGTCGCGACCGAGGCGTTTTTCGTCACACCGGAAAAACTAAAAAGCCAACAGCCGGATATGTACCGACTGTTGGCTTCGTACTATTTACAGGATCCAGCGGAATAAATCTACTGGACCCGTGGCCACCACGCCATCAGGACGTGGTGGCCGGCTCTGCGCGCGGACGGTCGCTCTTGCGCGGCTCGATCTGCAGCAGGACTTCTTCCTTGTCGTCGAGATCCACCGTCAGACGGCCGCCGTCGACCAGTCGACCGAACAACAACTCGTCGGCCAGCGCGCGGCGTATGGTGTCTTGGATCAGGCGCTGCATGGGACGGGCGCCCATGAGCGGATCGAAGCCCTTTTTGGCAAGTTGCTTGCGCAACGCGTCCGTGAACGTGACCTCCACTTTCTTCTCGGACAACTGGCTTTCCAACTGCAGCAGGAATTTATCCACCACGCGCAGGATGATTTCTTCGTCCAACGCACGGAAGCTCACGATGGAATCCAGACGGTTGCGGAATTCCGGTGTGAACAGGCGCTTGATATCGCCCATTTCGTCACCACTCTCGCGCCGCGTCGTGAATCCAATAGTGGACTTGTTCATCGTCTCGGCGCCCGCGTTGGTCGTCATGATGATGATGATGTTGCGGAAATCAGCCTTGCGTCCGTTGTTGTCCGTCAGCGTGCCGTGATCCATGACTTGCAGCAGCACGTTGAAAACGTCAGGGTGCGCTTTTTCGATCTCATCGAGCAGCAGCACCGCATGCGGTTTCTTGGTGACAGCCTCGGTCAGCAAACCGCCCTGATCAAAACCAACGTAACCTGGAGGCGCACCAATGAGACGGCTCACCGCGTGGCGCTCCATGTACTCGGACATATCGAAGCGGATCAGCTCAATGCCAAGGATAAATGCCAGCTGCTTGGCCACTTCCGTTTTACCAACGCCCGTCGGACCGCTGAACAAGAAGGAACCAATGGGCTTGTCAGGCTTACCCAAACCGGAGCGCGCCATTTTGATCGCCGCCGCCAGTGCATCAATGGCGGGGTCTTGACCAAACACCACGCTCTTCAAATCGCGGTCAAGCGTCTTAAGCTTTGAGCGATCGTCGCTGGAAACAGATGCCGGCGGAATGCGCGCAATCTTGGAAACGATCTCCTCGACCTCGGCGCGAGTGATCGTCTTCTTTTGCTTGCTCTTAGGCAGGATGCGTTGAGCAGCACCGGCTTCATCAATAACGTCTATAGCCTTGTCAGGTAGGTGACGGTCATTGATGTATTTTGCGGACAACTCAGCTGCCGCCTGCAAGGCACCAATGGCGTATTTGACGCTGTGGTGTTCTTCAAAACGGGATTTCAGACCCTTGAGAATTTCAACAGTCTGTTCGACCGACGGCTCAACCACGTCCACCTTCTGGAATCGCCGAGACAGCGCCGCGTCTTTTTCAAAAATCCCACGGTATTCGCTAAACGTCGTGGCACCAATGCATTTCATGGCGCCCGAACTCAGAGCTGGCTTGAGGAGATTGCTCGCATCCAGCGTTCCACCGGATGCTGCCCCGGCACCGATGAGCGTGTGAATCTCATCGATGAACAAAATGGCGTGCGGCTGGTCCTTGAGCTGCTTAAGGACACCCTTCAGACGTTGCTCAAAGTCTCCGCGGTATTTAGTGCCGGCCAGCAAAGCACCCATATCTAGAGCGTAGACGGTCGATCCAGAAAGAACTTCCGGCACATCGCCTTGAGTAATACGCCAAGCCAAACCTTCAGCAATGGCGGTTTTACCGACGCCTGCCTCACCCACGAGCAGCGGGTTATTTTTCCGGCGGCGGCACAAAACCTGAATCACACGCTCGACTTCGCCTTCACGGCCGATAAGCGGGTCGATTTTTCCGGCCGTTGCCAGCGTGTTGAGGTTCTGGGTGAACTGGTCAAGCGGAGAGCCCTTGCCTTCGCCGCCTTCCTCCTTCTCACCTTCGTTGCTACTGCTGCTGTCGTTGGACTTCGTCGGCTCGGGCGGGTCGGATTTCTTGATGCCGTGCGCAATGAAATTAACGACGTCCAACCGCGTCACACCTTGCTGGTGCAGGTAGTAAACCGCGTGAGAATCCTTTTCGCCAAAGATCGCCACGAGCACGTTGGCCCCAGTGACTTCCTTCTTGCCACTGCCAGTGCTTTGCACGTGCATGATGGCGCGCTGGATCACGCGCTGAAAACCCAGCGTGGGTTGCGTGTCCACCTCGTCGGTACCGCCCACCGTCGGCGTGTTCTCCTTGATAAAGCCTGAAAGGCTCTTGCGGAGATCATCGATGTTCGCCGCGCAAGCGCGAAGAACCTCTGCTGCGGATGGATTGTCGAGCAGCGCCATGAGAAGGTGCTCGACGGTGATGAATTCATGCCGCTGCTGGCGCGCTTCAACGAACGCCATGTGCAGGCTGACTTCCAACTCTTGCGCGATCATGCGGCCTCCATAATGCACTGCAGCGGATGTCCCGAGCGGCGTGCCGCTGCCAGTACGAGTTCAACCTTGGTAGCCGCTACGTCCTTGGTGTAGACACCGCAGACGCCTCGACCTTCGTGATGAATCTTCAACATGATGTGCGTTGCCGTCTCCAAGTCTCGCTTGAAGTACTCCTGCAACACCATCACCACAAACTCCATCGGCGTGTAGTCGTCATTGAGCAAGACAACCTGGTACATGCGCGGTGGCCGTATGCGTGCTGTCTTGCGCTCTGCAACGACAGCACCATCGTCTCGTCCCGGCGTGAACGGCGCTCGCGAAGGGGGCTTGGGGGGTTCCGAGGGCATGGGGCCATTCTATCGGCTTGATTTGCGGTGGCATGTGCTGCGGATATTGCGCTGCACGCGGAGGCCGCAAGACCTCCGAGGTCATGGTATGTATCTATTTGTACGAAAAAGCTGACACTGCTCATTGACATGCCCCGGAACAGACCAAGAGAATCTGTTGCACTGCAGCAAAAAGACCTGGAGGGGCGCAGAGATGGCTATCGGTACTGTCAAATGGTTCAACGACGCCAAGGGCTTCGGCTTCATTCAACCCGCAGATGGAGGAGCAGATGTGTTTGCTCACTTCTCAGCCATTCAGATGGAAGGATTCCGAACGCTGAAGCAAGGCAGCCGTGTCAGCTTCGAGATCGTCAAAGGTCCTAAGGGCGAGCTGGCGCAAAACATTCGCGCCATCGATGCTTCCGGCTCTACTGCTGGCGAGCAGAACGTCAGATAAAAGCACTGAACGTTCGCGCCACGACACCGGCGTGAACAGCAGGACAAAGTTCCTGTTTTCTTCCGCAGTCGAGCCCAAGCGTGCTTGCTGGAACTGCGCGGAGAAAGCAGGAACTTTTCATTTGGCCTTGGCAGCCCACATCATTGCGTGCATGAAATGGGCACTACCCTGGCTGGATGACGATCACTCCCCTCTGCCGCATCCCGCAGAGGCGCTTGGTCCCGAAACGCAAGCTCCTGGATTGTTGGCTGCAGGTGGCCGACTTACTCCACAGCGTTTGACGGAGGCGTACCGGCAGGGAACCTTTCCCTGGTATTCCGATGGACAACCTGTGTTGTGGTGGTCGCCTGACCCGCGCATGGTGTTACCGACGGCCGAATTCAAGCTTCACCGCTCGCTGCGCAAAACGCTGCAGCGCTTCATCACCACGCCGGGCTGCGAGGTGCACGTGGATCGCGTTTTCCCTCGTGTCATCCATGCCTGCTCCAACGTCCCACGTGAGGACCAGGATGGCACTTGGATCGTGGCCGACATGCAGCGTGCCTATTGCAACTGGCACGCGGCCGGTGCAGTTCACAGCTTCGAGACCTGGATGGACGGCGAACTGGTCGGCGGGCTCTACGGCGTGAGCTTGGGCCGCATGTTTTTCGGTGAGTCCATGTTCTCGCGGCGTACCGACGCCTCCAAGATCGCCTTGGCTGCCCTGGTCTGCTTTTGCCGAGCACACGGTATCGGGCTTATCGATTGCCAACAGAACACATCGCATCTCGCCTCGCTGGGTGCCAGAGAAGTCTCACGCGCCGACTTTCTTCGCCACTTGGCGAGCACCGTGGATGCCGAACCGGTGCAAAGCTGGACCTATGATGATTCGATGTGGATGCAGCTGGGCCTGCGTCCCAAGCTTTGAGGACCTTGCGCGTGACCGCTCCCAAAGAACTTCCTCTGGCATCGCTGCAGTTCTATGCCACTGCGCCCTACCCCTGCAGCTACCTCTCGGGGCGGATGGCCCGCTCGCAAGTGGCCACGCCCAGCCATCTCATCCATGCGGACGCTTACTCCGAGCTGGTGGCAAGAGGGTTTCGACGCAGCGGTCTGTTTACCTACCGTCCCTACTGCGATGGCTGTCGTGCCTGCGTTCCGCTGCGTGTGCCCGTGGAACATTTCAAACCCTCCCGCAGCCAGCGCCGGGCCTGGAAGTCGCACCAAGGACTGGTGGCCAGGGTTTTGAGACTGTGCTTCCTGCCTGAGCACTACCAGCTCTATCTGCGCTACCAATCCGGGCGGCACAGCGGCGGTGGCATGGACCACGACAGCGTGGACCAATACACCCAATTCCTTCTTCAAAGCCGCGTCAACTCTCGCCTCGTGGAGTTCCGGGCGCCCAGCGAATCCGGTCTGGGAGCGCTGAAGATGGTCTCCATCCTGGACGTGCTCAGTGACGGCCTGTCCGCTGTCTACACCTTCTACGATCCGGATGACGCCGCCAGCTACGGCACCTACAACATCCTGTGGCAAATCGAGCAAACGCGGTTGCTCCAACTTCCGTATCTGTATTTGGGCTATTGGATCAGCAGCAGTAACAAAATGGCTTACAAGGCCCACTTCCGCCCGCATGAGTTATTGGTAGATGGGCACTGGACTGTTTGTAAGGATTGATTTGACAAAATCAGGATTTTTTTGCCAGCAGTATCCAAGTTGGGCCAACGATTGGCTTGGCCCTTTCTTGGATAGCTTGTGGCAATAAATAGAATTATGCTTGGAGGTTTTTTTGGAATTATTTACTTGTATGTAGCGCAGTAATATTTAGTTTTCCAATGTGAATGCCGCTCTATGGCATCTCAATTTCTACTCTCCGCGGCTCAGTAATTAGTCAAGCAACGTATATTTCTCGTATGTTGCTTGCTAGGGGTCATGAATGCCACCAAGAGCGAGCTGCGAATAACGCCTGCCCTACCACCTTCTGCGAGCAAGCCTCGGCCCGCACCTCTGTGGACCGATGCTCACGCTCTGACCATCCACCCCGCCGTCAGCACCAGAACCAGCGCCATGGCGCGGTTGAACCACAGCAGTCGTCTACCCCGCGCCAGCCAGCGGCGCAACACGGAGCCCACCAGCGCGTAGCTGAAGTTGCTGCTCCAGGCAAACACGACCATGACGGCGCACACGATGAGCAAACGCTGCCCCGGGTTGTTCGCCGGCTGGCCGCCTGCGCTGCTCACCCAGCCGCCGGCCAGCGCCAGGGCCAGCATCCACGCCTTGATGTTGAGGAACTGCAGCCCTACTCCCTGCCAAAAGCCGACATTCAGACGTCGCTCATCAGCCTGACTCAAAGTCGCGGACTGCGACAGCTTCCACGCCAGCCACAGCAGGTAGGCAATTCCAGCCAACTTGACCGCTGCACGCGCGGCAGGCATCGCCACCAGCAAAGCGCCCACGCCCAGACCACAACCCAGCATCAGCAAGGTCCAGCCCACGGGCACCGCGGCAACGAATACCAGCGCCCGCTTCAAGCCGAAATTGACGGCCAGCGCCGTGGACAAGGTGGTGTTCGGACCCGGCGTAAAGCTCATGGCCGTGGCCAGCGTCAGCAAGGCCAGGAATTCATCTGCACTCATTCGGTGCAGTCTATAGAGCTACGACTGGCCCGCGGTGGCCGTGGACGACAGATCGAACAGACTGGTGGCTTCCAATTCCAGCGCCTGACGCCCGTCCTCATGCAGCAACTCCCAGCGCCAGCGCAACAGGCCCAAATGCGGCTTGCTCTGTGAGCGCCGCACTTCCAGTACCGTGGCCTCCAGGCGCATGGGCTCGCCAGGTCGCACCGGGTTGGGCCACTTGATGTAGGCGATGCCCGGGGACGCGTAGCTTTCCGAACCCTGCAGCACCGCCTCGCAAGCCAGCCGCATGGCCAGCCCGCAGGTCTGCCAGCCACTGGCAATCAGGCCTTTGAACGGCCCGCGGTCCGCGGCGGCCGGATCGGTATGGAACCACTGCGGGTCCCAAGCCGAGGCGAACTCGACGATCTCGCGTTCAGTGAGCGCGGCCGGCCCGGCGCTGATGCGCTGCCCGGCATGGAAATCAGCGAACTTCAAACGACATCCCCCTTGCAGTCCTGGCTCTCCACCATCCCGCGCTGCCAGGCCCGCATCCGCAACCCCGGGCTGACGCGGTAACGCTCGCCGCGGTAGTGCGCGTCCAGCGCATCCAGTAGCGCGGCCACCGGTGCCGCCCCCCACCGGTGCAGCCATTCGAAGGGACCTTGCGGATAGTTCACGCCCAGCTTCATCGCAGCGTCGGCACCGGCTTCGTCGCACACGCCCTGGTGCACGGCGTCCGCCGCTTCGTTGATCAACATGGCGACGGTGCGCGCCACCACCAACCCCGGCGCATCGGCCATGCGCTGCGCATTGAAGCCCAGCGCCCGCAGCCAACGCGGCGCCGCTTCAACCCAGGCAGCACCGGCCTGCACAGCCGGCGCCCACGACAGCGCCGCACCGCCGTCGCGCGACAGCGGCAAGTCGAACACCACCACTTCCGCCACCTCGCCCGCGCCCACCTGCGAGGCGGCACGCCCGTCGGTCAAGCGCAATTGCGCGCCGTCGATTTCCAGGCCCACCCAGTCGCTGTCCGGCACCGGCTCGAAGCCGCGCCCCGCCGCCGCGAGGGTGTCGCTCAGCCGCCGCGCCACCGCGCCTTGGCCGTGCACGCTCAGGAGGGTCTCCGCCGGCAGCTCCATCGGCTCGAAGGCCGGCACCGACGGCTTCACGGCGCCAGGCGCGTGGTCGTAGAAACCGCGCCCCGACTTGCGCCCAAGCAGCCCGCCATCGACCAGCTCGCGCTGCACCAGCGACGGCGCAAAACGCTTGTCGAAGAAGTTGGCTTCAAACACCGATTGCGTCACCGCGAAGTTGGTGTCGTGGCCGATGAGGTCCATCAGCTCGCACGGCCCCATGCGAAAACCCGCCGCGCGCAGGCAGGCGTCCAGCAGCGCCGGTTCGGCCGAGCGCTCCTGCAGCAGCGCCAGCGTCTCGGCGTAGTAAGGCCGGGCGATGCGGTTGACGATGAATCCCGGTGTGGAGCGCGCATGCACCGCCACCTTGCCCCAGGAGCCGGCCAGGCTGTGCACGGCCTGCGCCACCGCCGCATCGGTCCGCAGCCCCGACACCACTTCCACCAATCTCATCAGCGGCACGGGGTTGAAGAAGTGCATGCCCACCAGCCGCCCGGGCTGCTGCAGTCCGTTGGCGATGGCCGTCACGGAGATAGACGAGGTGTTGGTCGCCAGCACGCAGTCCCCGCCCACGATGCCTTCCAGCTGACGCAACAGCGAGCGCTTCACGTCCAGCTTTTCCACCACGGCCTCGACCACCAAGCGCACGGAAGCGGCCGCGTCCAGGCTTGGAATGGGCTCGATGCGCTCCAGCGTCCCGGCCACGTCCTGCGCCGAGAGCTTGCCCTTGGCCGCCAGCGCGTCCAGGCTCCTGGCGAGCTGGGCCTTGGCCTGGGCCGCGGCGCCTTCGCGCAGGTCGAACAGCATCACCGCATGTCCCGCCTGCGCCGCCACCTGCGCAATGCCGGTGCCCATGATCCCCGCGCCCACCACCAGCAGCGGCGCGCCTTGCAGCGGCTTGAACGTCATGCCTTGGGCACCCACGACGCCGGCCGCTTGGCCAGGAAGGCTTCAAAGCCCTCGCGCGCTTCCGGCGTGGAACGCACGCGCGAAATCGTCTCCGCCGTCAGCAGCCGCACTTCCTCGGTGATGGGGCCGACCTGCAACTGCGCAAACAGTTGCTTGATTTCCTGTTGTGCCTGCGGCCCGCCCACCAGCAGGTCCGCCGCCACGGCGTCCACGGCCGAGTCCAGGGCGTCCAGCGGCACGACCTTGTGCACCAGGCCGATGTCCAGCGCCTCCTGCGCCGCGATGCGGCTGGTGGTCAGCGCCAGCCGCAGCGCCTGGCGCTTGCCCACGGCGTTGACGACGTAAGGACCAATGACGGCGGGCAGGATGCCGAACCTCGCCTCGCTCACCGAGAACTTCGCATCCTCGGTGGCGATCGCGATGTCGCACGCCGCCGCCAACCCAACGCCTCCGCCCAACGCGACGCCCTGCACGCGGGCAATGGTCGGCTTGGGGCCATGGTGGATCGCGGCCAGCATGTCTGCAAAGCGGCGCGCGTCCTGCAGGTTCCACTCCTGCGAGGCCGTGCTCGCCCGCTGCATCCACTGCAAATCCGCCCCCGCGCTGAAAGCCTTACCAGCTCCTTCCAGCACGATCACGCGCACCGACGCGTCCCCGGACAGCGATGTGAAGGCCTCGTGCAGCGCGGCGATCATGGCCTCGTCGAAGGCGTTGAACACCTCCGGCCGGTTCATGCGCACGCGGGCCACGGCGCCACGTTCGACCACGATGCTCATGGGCAGCTCTCCTCAGTAAGTCTCCAGGTGCAAGCGGCCCTCCCGCTTGAGTTGCTGGTGCAGGGCCGGCCAGTCGAGGTCGTATTGGACAGCCACGTCGCGCAGCACTTCCAGCACGCCGGCCTCCATGCCCTTGAGGCCGCAGACGTAGAAGCAGGTATTGGAGTCTTTCAACAACACGGCCAAATCGGCCGCGCGCTCGCGCATTGCATCCTGTACGTAGCGTCGCGGCTGCCCAGGCGTGCGCGAGAAGGCAAAGTTGATGTCCATGAAATCCTTGGGCAGGTTCATGAGCGGGCCGAAGTACGGCAACTCCTGCTGCGTGCGCGCGCCGAAGAACAGCAGGAGCTTGCCGCTCTCGCCCTGGCCGCGGCGGCGACGGCGGCGCTCGGTCATGGCGCGCATGGGGGCGCTGCCCGTGCCGGTGCAGATCATCACCAGATGGCTGCCCGCGTGGTTGGGCATGAGGAAGCTGGCGCCGAAGGGGCCTATGACCTGCACCGGGTCACCCTTCCTGAGGTCGCACAGGTAGTTGGACGCCACGCCGCGCACCGGACGGCCCTGGTGGTCCACGGTCACGCGCTTCACGGTGAGCGAGACGTTGTTGTAGCCGGGGCGCTCGCCGTCGCGCGGGCTGGCGATGGAGTACTGGCGCGCATGGTGCGCCCGCCCGCTCTCGTCCACGCCCGGCGGCAGGATGCCCAGCGACTGCCCTTCCAGCACCGGAAACGGCAGGTTGCCGAAGTCCAGGACGATGTGGTGCGTGTCGCTGTCGGTGCCCGCCTCCGTCACCCGGTAGTTGCCGGCCACGGTGGCCGTCACCGGGTTCTTGTGCCCATAGAGGTTGACGTAGGGGTGCGAGGCCGACCACGGCGGCACCTGCGAGCCGTTGACTGCGTCCGCCAGCAGGCTCTCCTGCGCCAGCACCTGCGGGCCGGCCGACTCGGCCGCCGTTTCCAGGTTCAGGCCCAGCGCCTTTTCCGCGGGCAGCTCGTCCCAGGTGAACTGCTCCTCGATGGAATAGGCCTCCTGCCGCAGCACGGTGCGCCA
Organism: Azohydromonas lata; assembly: GCF_034427735.1. Classification (NCBI taxonomy): domain Bacteria; kingdom Pseudomonadati; phylum Pseudomonadota; class Betaproteobacteria; order Burkholderiales; family Sphaerotilaceae; genus Azohydromonas; species Azohydromonas lata. The sequence continues at coordinate 22,874 of NZ_JAXOJX010000028.1, read as the reverse complement.
GTTGTCTATTGCCCCGGTCGGGCAAGGCGGCACGCAGGCCATGCAGAGGTTGCACTTGCCCGCGTCCACGACGTAGTTGGTGCCGTCGTGGGTGATGGCATCCACCGGGCAGGTTTCCTCGCAGGTGTTGCAGCGGATGCAGATCTCGGGGTCTATCAGGTGCTGCTTGAGCACGGCAGGCGACACGGCGGGCAAGGCGGCGTTCATGTTGTCTCCTCGGCACGGAAAGCAAGGCCCCTGGGCGACGGGCGGCCAGGGGCCTTGAAGCTTCCCTCGCGGGCGGGCGTTTCAGCGTCAGTTGAAGCGCACGTAATCGAAATCGATGGGCTGGCGGTTGATGCCCATGACCGGCGGCGCGATCCAGTTGGCGAACTTGCCCGCATCCACCACGCGGCCCATGAGCGAGGCGACGAAGGCGCGGTCCTCGGCGCTGGGCAGCCAGTCGTCGTGGCGCGCGGCCCATTCCTCGGCACTCACCACCTGCCCCTGCGGCGTGACGTTGGCGCCGGCCAGCGTGCCTATCCTGCGGTTGAACGCCTTGTGCGGCGCCACCAAGCGAAACGGGATGCCGGCCTTCTCGATGACCTTGTTCCAGCGGTTCACGCCGCCTATGGAGTCCTTGATGTAGTCGTCGCGCAGCACCTCGTTGAGCGCGTTGAGCAGGGGCACCTCGCGCTCCACCAGCTGGCCGCCGCTGCCGGCCTTTTCCACGCCCAACACCTTGTAGGTGCGGCCGTGCAGGCGGTGGTCGTCCTCGCGCTTGGTCTCCTCGAAACGGCCCTTCAGGCCGGAGTTGTAGAAGATGGCCGCGTTGCTGGACTCGTCGGCGCCGAAGAGGTCTATCGTCACGCTGAAGTGGAAGTTCAGGTAGCGCTGGATGGTGGGCAGGTCGATGACGCCGGCGGCGCGGATCCTTGCGGGATCATCGGTCTTGAGCTGGTTCATGACCTCGCAGGTGCGCGCGATCACGCGCGACACGCCGGACTCGCCCACGAACATGTGGTGCGCCTCCTCGGTCAGCATGAACTTGGTGGTGCGCGCCAGCGGGTCGAAGCCGCTTTCGGCCAGGGCGCAGAGCTGGAACTTCCCGTCCCGGTCCGTGAAGTACGTGAACATGTAGAAGGACAGCCAGTCGGGCGTCTTCTCGTTGAACGCGCCCAGGATGCGCGGGTTGTCCGCGTCGCCGGAGTGGCGCTCCAGCATGGCGTCGGCTTCCTCGCGGCCGTCGCGGCCGAAGTACTTGTGTAGCAGGTAGACCATGGCCCACAGGTGGCGGCCCTCCTCCACGTTGACCTGGAAGAGGTTGCGCAGGTCGTACTGCGACGGGGCGGTCAGGCCCAGGTGGCGCTGCTGCTCCACGGAGGCCGGCTCCGTGTCGCCCTGCGTCACGATGATGCGGCGCAGGTTGGCGCGGTGCTCGCCGGGCACGTCCTGCCACGCGGCCTCGCCCTTGTGCTCGCCGAAGTTGACCTGCCGCCCCTCCTCCTTCGGGTTCAGGAAGATGCCCCAGCGGTAGTCGGGCATCTTCACGTGGCCGAACTGGGCCCAGCCCTGCGGGTCCACGCTCACGGCGGTGCGCAGGTAGACGTCGAAGTTCTGCGAGCCGTCCGGGCCCAGGTCGCTCCACCACTGCAGGTAGTTGGGCTGCCAGTGTTCGAGCGCGCGCTGCAGCGTCTTGTCTTCCGACAGGTTGACGTTGTTGGGAATCTTCTCACTGTAGTTGATGGCGGACATGGCGGTGTCTCCTGGAGCTCGTTGTGGTGGCGTCGTCAGGGCGGGATCAAACGCGGTTCAGGTCGAACTGGGCCTTTTCGCCCTTGCCGTAGACCTTGAGCGCGCCCTTGTCGCCCACGGCGTTGGGCCGCTGGAAGATCCAGTTCTGCCAGGCGGTGAGCCGGCCGAAGATGCGGGTGAACATGGTCTCCGGGCCGTTGAAGCGCAGGTTGGCTTCCAGGCCCGTGAGCGCGTCCGGCGACATGGCCGCGCGCTCCTCGATGGCCAGGCGCACCTCGTCGGCCCAATCGATGTCGTCGGGGTTGGAGGTCACCAGGCCCAGGGCAAAGGCGGCATCGGCGTCCAGCGGCTGGCTCAAGCGGGCCCGCACGGCGTCCAGCGCGGGCGCCTCGTCATAAAAACGCCGGCCCAGGCGGGACTGGCCCGTGGCCATGGGGAACAGGCCGAAATTGGATTCGGTGGCAACGATGCGCGGCGCCGCCGCCTCGTCGTCCGGCAGCGCCAGCATGTAGCTGCGGTCGCCGGCCAGCGCCAGCTCCAGCAGCAGCCCGGCGAAGCAGGAGCCCGGCTCGACCAGCGCGAACAGCGTGCGGGAAGACACGTCCAGCCGCGAGAACACGCGGCGCAGCAGGCCCGTGGTTTCGCGCACCAGCCAGTGCTGCTGGTGCTCGCGCAGCGTGGCGTCGGCCGCCAGCACCGCCTGCGCGTCGCCCTCGGTCTTGAGCAGCCAGGTGCCGATGTCCGGCTCATTGGTGCGCATGGAGAGGATGGCGTCGTCCAGCTCACGCGCCATCTGCAGCGGCCACCAATCGACGCCCGCGGCCTCTATGCCGGCCACGTCGCGCGGCTGGTCGGCACCAGGCGCCTTGACGGTGAACGTGGCGGCGCGCTTGGCACGGTCGATCTCCACCGTGACGAAGCCGTAGCGCAGCGCGTCAGCCTCGATCAGCCGCTGCAGCGGCCGCAGTGGCACGCCCTGGGCGCCGGCCGGCCGGTCGCTCTGCTCGGCCAGCGCCTGGGCCCGCTCATGCACCTTCTGCGCGAACTGGGCCGGCTTGGCCACATGGTCCACCAGGCGCCAGTCCTTGGCCTTCTGGCCGCGCACGCCCTCGGTGGTGGTGCAGAAGATGTCGGCCAGGTCGTGGCGCACCTTGCGCTTGTCGGTGACGCGGGTGAGGCCCCCGGTGCCGGGCAGCACGCCCAGCAGCGGCACTTCCGGCAGGCTCACGGCGGAGGAGCGGTCGTCCACCAGGATGATCTCGTCGCAGGCCAGCGCCAGCTCGTAGCCCCCGCCGGCGCAGGCGCCGTTCACGGCGGCGATGAACTTCAGGCCGGAGTGGGCGCTGGAATCCTCCATGCCGTTGCGCGTCTCGTTGGTGAACTTGCAGAAGTTCACCTTCCACGCGTGGCTGGAGACGCCCAGCATGAAGATGTTGGCGCCGGAGCAGAAGATGCGGTCCTTGGCGCTGGTGACGATGACGCTGCGCACCTCGGGATGCTCGAAACGGATGCGGTTGAGCGCATCGTTGAGCTCGATATCCACCCCCAGGTCGTAGCTGTTGAGCTTTAACTTGTAGCCCGGGCGCAGGCCGCCGTTTTCGTCGATGTCCAGCGTCAGCGTCGCGATGGCGCCCTCGGTGCGCAAAGACCAGTGCCGGTATTGCGAGGGTTCGATCTGGTAGTCAACCCGGTCGACTTGAGCCGTGTCGGCAACAGCAGCGTTCATCTTGTCTCCTTGGCCACCCGGCGGTTCGGATGTGCAACATCATGCAGAGCGGATGCAAAGCATGATAGTGCAGCACTGATCCAAGTCAACTCAGGGCAAGCATTTTAGTGCATATCACCGGGAAAACACTGAGCACTGGCCCCATGCCGCGCCGCCCTGGCCGCGCTTCAGCGGCCGGCTTGCTGCCGCAGCGCTTGGCGCAGGCCGCCGTAGGCCTCGCCCAAGGCCTTGCCGCTGGTGTCGAAGCTCAGGTCGGCCTTGCCGTAGAAGGCGGCGCGGCCGTCGAGGATGCGGCGCAGGTCGTCCATGGCTTCCTGGTTGCCGGCCATAGGCCGCAGGTCGCCCTGCTCGATGACGCGGCTCATGTGCTCCTGCGGCGTGGCGCGCAGCCAGACCGTGTAGCAGTGCGACAGCAGCAGGTTGAGCGTGGCGGGGTCGGACACCAGCCCGCCCGGCGTGGCGATGACGGCATCCGGGTAGAGCTGAATGGCCTCCTCCAGCGCGCGGCGCTCGTAGCGGCGGTAGGCGGTCGGACCCAGCAGGTTGTGGATTTCCCCCAAGCCGCAGCCGGCCACGCGCTCGATCTCGCGGTTGAGCTCGACGAAGGGCACGTTGAGGTCGTCGGCCAGCATCTGCCCCAGCGTGGATTTGCCCGCGCCGCGCAGGCCCACCAGCGCGATGCGCGCCGTGCGCGCATCCGCAGGGCCGGCCTGGCCGTACAGCTCGGTCAGCGCCAGGCGGGCGCGGCGCAGTTCGTCGTCGCTGCGCCCGCGCAGCAGCTCGCGGATGAGCAGCCGCTCCGGCGCGTTGGCGCCCTCGTCGCTGAGCAGATCGACCAGCTCGCAATCCAGCGCGCGCGCCACCTGGCGCAGCACCAGCACCGAGGCATTGCCCACGCCCAGCTCCAGGTTGGCAAGGTGGCGCTCGGACACGTCGCTGGCCAGCGCCAGCGCCCGCCTCGTCAAACCCTTGCGGGCGCGCAGCGAGCGCACGCGCTCGCCCAGCGCCACCAGGAAAGGCTCGCGCTGGACCTCCGCGCGCTCGGTGTTCAGGTCTTTGTGGGGGTGGGCAGTGGAGGTGTCCATGGCGGTCGGTGTTTACCCGGCTGATGCACTATATTGCTTGACCTGCAGCAAGGGTGTCGCTAACTTTCAGCCATGCACTTTAGTTCAACAACCGGGGTTCGCCCGGAGACGGAACAAACCCTCGCGGACGACAAGCTGACCATGACACCCGAACGCTTCCAGGACTTGGTCGCCTCGCTGACGGCCTCGCTGCAGGGCCAGGCCGTGGACGAGGCCTTGGCCACGCGGCTCAACGCCGAGCACCCGGCCGGCAGCCCGGTGTACGAGGCGATTTTCGAGGCCTGCCGCCAGGCCATCGCCGCGGGCTGGATGTGCAGCCGCGAGAACGACGGCATCCGCTGGGGCCGTGTCATCAAGCACGGGCCGGCGACGCACGGCTTTTCCGTGGACGTGGTGGACATGGACAACCTGGCCGGCCCTCACCACGTGCATCCCCAGGGCGAAATCGACCTGGTTATGCCCATTCAGGGCGACGGCACCGCGGGCGGCAGCGCCCGCTTCGACGGCCAGGGCGCCGGCTGGAAGGTTTACCCGCCCGGCAGCGCACACCGGCCCACCGTGAGCGGCGGGCGCGCGCTGGTGCTGTACCTGCTGCCGCAAGGCACCATCGAGTTCAGCCGCGCCGCCGCCTGAGGCGGCGACTGGCGGCAACCCACCACGCCACACGCGCCGCCACACCACCGGCCGCAGCACGACGCGCCCACCAGAGGCGCCGGCCGACGGACGGCCTGAAGCCCAAGACACCGAGGAGACACCATGGCCCACCCCATGCCCCCGCCCGCGCGTTTTAATTTTGCGCAGCACCTCATCGTGCGCAACGAAGGCCGGGCAGCCAAGGCCGCCTACGTGGAAGACCAGGCGCGCTTGAGCTATGGCGAGCTGGCCGAGCAGGTGCGCCTCGTCGCCGCGGGCCTGGCCGGCCTGGGCCTGCGCCGCGAGGAGCGCGTGCTGCTGCTCATGCACGACGGGCTGCACTGGCCCGTGGCCTTCCTGGGCTGCCTGTACGCCGGCGTGGTGCCCGTGGCGGTGAACACGCTGCTCACGGCCGACGACTACGCCTACATGCTGGGCCACAGCCGCGCGCAGGCCGCACTGGTCTCCGGCGCGCTGCTGCCCACGCTGCAGGCGGCCCTGGAGCGCGGCCCGCACGAGCTGCAGCACCTGGTGGTGTCGCGCGGCAGCACCCTGCCCGCGGGCGCGCTGGACTTCGACGCCTGGCTCACCGGGCAGGTGCCCGCGCCCAAGTGCGCCGACACGCTGGCCGACGACATCGGCTTCTGGCTGTACTCCTCCGGCTCCACCGGCCGCCCAAAGGGCACGGTGCACACCCACGGCAACCTGTACTGGACGGCCGAGCTCTACGCGCGCCCGGTGCTTGGGCTGCGGGAGGACGACGTGTGCTTCAGCGCCGCCAAGCTCTTCTTCGCCTACGGCCTGGGCAACGCGCTGAGCTTTCCGCTGTCGGTGGGCGCCACCACGGTGCTGATGGCCGAGCGGCCCACACCGGACGCGGTGTTCAAGCGCTGGGTGGCGCAGCGCCCGACCGTCTTCTTCGGCGCGCCCACGGGCTACGCCGGCATGCTGGCCTCGCCCAACTGCCCAACGCGCGCCCAGGTGGCGCTGAGGCTGTGCTCGTCCGCAGGCGAGGCGCTGCCGCGCGAGATCGGTGAAAAATTCAAGGCGCGCTTTGGCGCCGACATCATCGACGGCATCGGCTCCACCGAGATGCTGCACATCTACCTCTCCAACCGGCCCGGCGACGTGCGCTACGGCACCAGCGGCACGCCGGTGGAGGGCTACGAGGTGGAGCTGCGCGACGAGGCCGGCGCCGTCATCGCGGGCGCCGACCAGGTGGGCGACCTCTACATCCGCGGCCCAAGCGCGGCGCTGATGTACTGGAGCAACCGCGACAAGAGCCGCGACACCTTCCAGGGCACCTGGACGCGCAGCGGCGACAAGTACATCCGCGACGCCGAGGGCTACTACGTCTACGCCGGCCGCAGCGACGACATGCTCAAGGTCAGCGGCCAGTACGTGTCCCCCTTCGAAGTGGAGTCCACGCTCATGCAGCACCCCGCCGTGCTGGAAGCCGCCGTCATCGGCGTGCCGGACGACCACGGCCTCACCCGCGCCAAGGCTTTCGTCGTCCTCAAGGACCCGCGCGATGCGGGCGACGCCCTGGCCGAGACCCTGAAAGGCTTCGTCAAGGAACAACTGGCGCCCCACAAGTACCCGCGCCAGGTCGTGTTCCTCACCGAGTTGCCCAAGACCGCTACCGGCAAGATCCAGCGCTTCAGGCTGCGCGAGCGCGAGGCGGCCCAGTAGGCGGGACGGCCGGCATGAGCGGCGCGTTGGGCGGCCGGCTGCATGCGGAGTTCCCCCGCTGGACGCTGCCCGCCGCGCTTTGGACCATCGAAGCCCCGGCGGCGTCCCCCGCCCCCCCGGCAGCTTCATCACGACACACACCTCAAGGAGACGACGCCATGACCTTCACCCACACCCTGGGCGCCCTGGCCGCGGCCGCCCTGCTGGCGGCGCCGCCAGCCTGGGCCCAGGCGGGCGCCAAGCTGAAAGTCGGCTTCATGCTGCCCTACACCGGCACCTACGCGGCGCTGGGCAGCGCCATCGAGAACGGCTTTCGGCTCTACGTGCAGGAGCAAGGCGGCAAGCTCGCCGGGCGGGAGATCGAGTTCCTCAAGGTGGACGACGAGTCCGACCCCTCCAAGGCCACCGACAACGTCAACAAGCTCATCAAGCGCGACCAGGTGGACGTGATCATCGGCACCGTGCACTCCGGCGTCGCCATGGCCATGGCCAAGGCGGCACGCGAGAGCAACACGCTGCTCATCGTTCCCAACGCCGGGGCCGATGCCGTCACCGGCCCCATGTGCGCCCCCAACATCTTCCGCAGCTCGTTTTCCAACTGGCAGCCGGCCTACGCCATGGGCGACGTGGCGGCCAAGCGCGGGCACAAGAAGGCCATCACCATCACCTGGAAGTACGCCGCGGGCGACGAGTCGGTGGCCGGCTTCAAGGAGGCGTTCGAAAAGGGCGGCGGCCAAGTCGTCAAGCAATTGAACCTGCCCTTCCCCAACGTCGAGTTCCAGGCGCTGCTCACCGAGATCGCCGCGGCCAAGCCCGACGCCGTCTACACCTTCTTTGCCGGCGGCGGCGCGGTGAAGTTCGTCAAGGACTACGCTGCCGCGGGGCTCAACAAGACCATCCCGCTCTATGGCGCCGGCTTCCTCACCGACGGCACGCTGGAAGCCCAGGGCGACGCCGCCCAGGGGCTGCTGACCACGCTGCACTACGCCGACGGGCTCAACACCCCGCGCGACAACGCTTTCAGATTGGCCTATGCCAAGGCATTCAAGCTGCAGCCTGACGTGTATGCCGTGCAGGGGTATGACGCCGCGCAGATGCTGGGCGTGGGCCTGAACGCGGTGAAGGGCGACGTGAGCAAGAAGGCCGAGTTCGGCGCCGCGCTCAAGGCGGCCAAGATAGACAGCCCGCGCGGCCCCTTCACCATCGCCAAGAACAACAACCCGGTGCAGGATTTCTACCTGCGCAAGGTCGAGGGCAAGGAGAACAAGAGCATAGGCATCGCCGTGAAGGCGCTGGCCGACCCGGGGCGCGGCTGCAAGCTGTGATCGCCTGAGCGACCAGGGCCCGGCAAGGGCCCTTGTTCTTGAAGTACCCGCCCGCGGCCCGCGCCGCGGGCCTTGAAGGGGCGCCGCATGGACCTCGCGACCTTCCTCATCCAGTGCCTCAACGCCGTGCAGTACGGGCTGCTGCTGTTTCTCGTGGCCTCGGGGCTCACGCTGATCTTCGGGATCATGGGCGTGATCAACCTGGCCCACGGCAGCTTCTACATGATCGGCGCCTACATGGCCTACGCGCTGGCGCCCTGGGTCAACCAGACGCTGGGCGGCGGCTTCTTCACCACGCTGCTGGTGGGCATGGTGCTGTCCGTGCTGCTGGGCTACGTGCTGGAGTGGGTGTTCTTCAGCTACCTCTACGAGCGCGAGCACCTGCAGCAGGTGCTCATGACCTACGGGCTGATCCTCGTGTTCGAGGAGCTGCGCTCCATCGTGGTGGGCAACGACGTGTACGGCGTGCAGCCGCCGGACTGGCTTTCCGGGTCCATCCCCCTGGGCGACGTCATGACCTATCCCGTCTACCGCCTCTTCATCTCCGCCGTGTGCATCGCCGTGGCCGTGGGCATGTGGGCGCTGATCACGCGCACGCGGCTGGGCATGCGCATTCGCGCGGGGGCCAGCAACCGCGAGATGGCGCGCGCCATGGGCGTGAACATCCGGCTGCTCTACCGCATCGTGTTCGCGCTGGGCGTGGCGCTGGCCGCCCTGGCCGGGATGATCGCGGCGCCCGTCTCCAGCGTGTATCCCAACATGGGCGCGGGCGTGCTCATCGTGTGCTTCGTGGTGGTGGTCATCGGCGGCATAGGCTCCATCAAGGGCGCGCTGGTGGCGGCGCTGCTGGTGGGCTTCGTGGACACCTTCGGCAAGGTGCTGTTCCCGTCCGCCGCCGGGCTGGCGGTGTACGTGCTGATGGCGCTGATGCTGCTGTGGAAGCCCGAGGGGCTGTTCAAGGCCGGTTGAGTTGGAGACGATCATGAATACCACCACCTTGTCCGCCCTGCCCGCTTCGGCCCAAGCGGCGGCGCCGGCCCCGCGGCGCTCGCTCAAGGCCGTGCCCGTGCTGCTGGGCTTTGCCGTGCTGGCGCTGCTGCCGCTGGGGCTCTCCGGCTTCTACGTCGAGCTGACGATGAAGATCATGATCCTGGCCCTGTTCGCCCTCAGCCTGGAGCTGCTGGTTGGGCAGACCGGCCTCGTGTGCTTCGGCCATGCCGGCTTCTTCGGCATAGGCGCCTACGTGGCGGCGCTGCTGACGCCGCAGGCCGGCGGCGCCTCGCTGTGGTGGCTGCTGCCGGCGTCCATGGGCGCGGCGGGGCTGTACGCGCTGGCGGTGGGCGCGCTGTCGCTGCGCACCAAGGGCGTGTACTTCATCATGATCACGCTGGCCTTTGCGCAGATGGCCTACTTCGTCGCCCACGACACGCCGTTGGGCGGCGGCAGCGACGGCATTTATCTCTACTTCAAGCCTGAAGTGAAGTTGGGCGATTTCCAGCTCCTGGACCTGGACACGGGTCACACCTACTACTACTTCGTCCTGGGCTGCCTGGCCGCCACGTTCGCGCTGCTGGCGCTGCTGCTGCGCAGCCGCTTTGGGCGGGCGCTGGCCGGGATCAAGGCCAACGAGCAGCGCATGCGCGCGGCGGGCTTCGCCACCTATCCGTACAAGCTGGCGGCCTTCGTGCTGTCGGCCTCGCTGGCCGGGCTGGCCGGCTTTCTGTACGCGCTCAAGGACGGCTTCGTGAACCCGGAAATCCTGTCCTGGCACCACAGCGGCGCGGTGCTGCTGATGATCATCCTGGGCGGCCTGGGCCATCTGCGCGGCGCGCTGCTCGGGGCGCTCGCCTTCACGCTGCTGCAGGAGCTTTACCAGTCCGAAGCGATCTTCGGCGCCTTCGCCAAGCACTGGCAGCTCTCGCTGGGCCTGACCATCATCGCCTTCGTCGCGCTGCTGCCGCACGGGCTCGTGGGCCTGTTCAACCGCAAGGAGGCCCAGTGATGGCCGCCGTCATGAACCCGGGCGCAGCCACGGACGCGCTGCTCGTGGCCAAGGAGGTCTCGCGCCGCTTCGGCGGTTTAAAAGCCGTGGACGGCGTCTCGCTCACGCTGGAGCGCGGCAGCCTGCATGCCGTCATCGGCACCAACGGCGCGGGCAAGTCCACGCTGATCAACCTGCTCTCCGGCGAGATCCCGCCCAGCGCGGGCCGCGTGCTGCTCATGGGCCAGGACGCCACCGGCTGGAGCCAGCCCAGGCGCGCCCGCGCCGGCCTGGGCCGCTCCTACCAGCGCAACACCATCTTCGTGAACTTCACCGTGCGCGAGAACTGTCGCCTCGCCGCGCAATCGCGCTGGCAGCGGGCCTGGGACTGGTGGACGCCCGCGCAGCGCTGCGCCTCCAGCCAGGCGGCGGCCGAGGAGGCGCTGCGCAAGGCGGGCCTCACCGCGCAGGCCGGGCGCATCGCCGGGGCGCTCTCGCACGGACAAAAGCGCCAGCTGGAAATCGCCATGTGCCTGGCGACGGCTCCGAAGGTGCTGCTGCTGGACGAGCCGCTGGCCGGCATGGGTGCGGAGGAAACCGAGCGCATGCTGGCGCTGCTGGGAGAGCTGAAAAGCGAGCACGCCATCCTGCTGGTGGAGCACGACATGGACGCCGTCTTCCGCGTGGCCGACCGCATCACCGTGATGGTCAACGGCCGCGTCATCGCCAGCGACACGCCGGCGGCGGTGCGCTCCAACCGCGAAGTGCAGATCGCCTACCTCGGAGAGAGCCACTGATGAGCGCCGCACAGCCCTCCCAAGACGTCCTGCTGGAAGCCAGTGACTTGCACGCCCACTACGGCCAGAGCCACGTGCTGCAGGGCGTGGCGCTGCGCATCGCGCGCGGCGAGGCCGTCGGTCTGCTGGGCCGCAACGGCATGGGCAAGACGACGTTCATTCGCACCCTGCTGGGCCAGGTGCGTGCCAGCGGCGGGCGGGTGCGCGTGGCCGGGCGCGACATGACGGGGCAGCCCACGGAGCGCATCGCGCGTTTGGGCATCGGCTACGTGCCGGAGGGCCGCGGCGTGTTTCCCAACCTCAGCGTGCGCGAGAACCTGGTGATGGCCGCCCGCCCCGGCACGCGCGGGCAGCGGGACTGGACGCTGGAGCGTGTCCTGAAAACCTTTCCGCGCTTGGCCGAGCGGCTGGACCACGGCGGCGGCCAGCTCTCCGGCGGCGAGCAGCAGATGATGGCCATTGGGCGGGCGCTCATGACCAACCCCGAGCTGATGATCCTGGACGAGGCCACCGAGGGCCTGGCGCCGCTGGTGGTGGCCGAGATCTGGCGCGTCATCGGCCTGATCCGCGCCAGCGGCATCGCCTCGCTGGTCGTGGACCGCGACTTCCGCAAGGTGCTGACCCACACCGACCGCTGCGTGGTGCTGGAAAAGGGGCGCGTCGTGCTGGAAGGCCCCTCTGCCGCGCTGGCCAAGGACGAGGCGGCGCTGCACCGATACCTTGGCGTTTGAAACTTGTACGTTGCTTGAGAGGGTGCAGCAACCGGCGGTGATTCACACCGCCTGCAACCGCCCCCGCATCCCCGCCGTCGTCCACAGCTCGCCGTCCCGGTGGGCGATCAAAGCCTCCACGCCGGCACGCCGGATCAGCGGCAGTGCATCGCGCCCAAGCACCATGGCTGCGGCGCCCAGGCCGTTGACGGCTTCCAGGTCGTGTGAGACCAGCGTCACGCCGTGGGGCCCCTGCGCCGGGTAACCGGTCTTGGGATCGATGACATGGTGGTAGCGCCGCCCGTCGCGCACGAAGCAGCGCTCGTAGTCGCCTGAGGAGGCGACGAAGCCGTCCCTCACCTCCAAAGCCCCCAGCAGCCGTTGCGGCTGGCGCGGGTCGCGCACGCCCACGCGCCACGGCGGCGCCGCGGGCGCGCTCATGGCCAGCACGTCGCCCCCGCCGTTGATGAGCGCGGATTGCAGCCCCTGCCCGCGCAACATATTCAAGCCTTCGCGCAGGATATACAGCTTGGCAATACCACCCAAATCCAGCCGCATGCCGCGCTTTGGCAAATAGGCCATTTGCCTGTGGCGGTCTACTACCAAGTGACTATATCCCACCGACGCCAGATGGCTGTATATGTGGGACGGCGCCGGCATTTGTGGATGGCCGGCATCAAAATGCCACAAACCCAGCGTGCCAACCGTCATGTCGAAGGCGCCGCCGCTATTTCTCGCCACCAATTGCCCCATTTCCAAAACTGTCAATAGTTCTTTGGAAATAGGCACCGGTTGAAGACCGGCCGACAGTGCGATGGCGCCCACGCGGCTGGTGGCCTCGTAGTGGCTCATCTCGGCCGCGAGCGCGGCCATGCGCGCGAAGGCGGCGTCCAGGGCCGGGCGCAGCTGGGCTGCGTCCGGCGAGGCGGCGGCGATGTCCACGCGCGTGCCCATGAGCTCGCGCGACTCGCGCAGGCGGACGTCCTCATGCCGGGCCAAGGCCGCCGCGCGCCGTGGCCAGGCCGCCACGCAGCCGCCCAGCGCCAGCGCGGCAGCGCCCAGCGCCAGCCGGCGGCGCTGCGGGTCGGCCAGGCCGGGAGCGGGCACACGGACCGCGGTAGCGCGTGCAAACCTTTGATTCATAGGGCGTCCGCCGAATCGCAAGCGCTCAGCGCGAAGCCGCGACCATGTAGTCCACGGCGGCCTTGACCTCGTCGTCCTTGAGCGCCGTGTTGCCGCCGCGCGCCGGCATCTGGCCCTTGGCGCCGTTGAACCCCTCCAGCGCGTGCTTGTAGAGCGTGTCCACGCCCTGGGCGATGCGCGGGCCCCAGTCGTCCTTGTCACCCGGCTTGGGCGCGCCGGCCACGCCGGCGCTGTGGCACATGGCGCAGGTGCTGCCGAACACCTTCTTGCCCAGCGGGTTCTCCGCCGGTGCAGGCGCGGCCACCGGTGCCGGGGCGGCGGCCACGGGCGTGGGCGCCGGGGCGCTCTCCTTCTGGCCGCAGGCTGCCAATATCGCCAGTGCGCACACGGCCAGACCCAATCCCATATGTTTCATGGAAAATCCCGTAAAGCTTGATTTCGACGGGCACACGGCCAGACCCAATCCCATATGTTTCATGGAAAATCCCGTAAAGCTTGATTTCGACGGGCAAATTCTAGAATCAGGCCTTCATCGAAAAGCACACGCTTTCACTCGGCCTTGATCTAGCGCAAATCGAAAATCAGCCTCACTCTGAATCATCCGCCCTGCCTGAATGGAGAAACGTCGGCGTGAAGGCAATATTTAATCCACGCCGCAAGAAACTTGAACTGGTTTAAGGAAATTTCCATGGACATGGGCTTGAAAAAGAAACCGGCGGGCGCCGAAACCGGCCTGGCCCGCCGCCGCTTCCTGAACACCGCCGCTGCCGCCGGCCTGGCCGGCGTGGGCATGGCCGCCTGTTCCGACAAGCCGGCCTCCGCGCCCGCCGCCACGGCCCAGGCCAGCGCGCCGCACGCGCAGCCCAACCCCGGCGAGGGCGCGGGCAGCATTCACCTCAAGCCCGGCGAGCTGGACTCCTACTACGGCCTCTGGAGCGGCGGCCACACCGGCGACATGCGGGTGCTGGGCCTGCCCTCGGGGCGCGAGATCACGCGCATTCCCGTGTTCGTCCCGGACGCGCTGGTGGGCTGGGGCATCACCAACGAGTCCAAGGACATCATGGGCCGCAAGGCCGACGGCAGCCTGAAGTACACGGTGGCCGACACCCACCACACCCACGCCTCGTACAAGGACGGCGACTACGACGGCCGCTACGCCTGGATCAACGACAAGATCAACGCCCGCATCGCCCGCGTGCGGCTGGACACCTTCACCTGCGACAAGATCACCGAGCTGCCCAACGCCCAGGGCTTCCACGGCATCTTCCCCGACAAGCGCGACCCGGTCGATGAGGCCGTCAACTACACCACGCGCGTGTTCTGCGGCAGCGAGTTCCACATCCCGCTGACCGCCGCCGACATCGACAAGCCCGAGAAGTACCGCGCCATCTTCAGCTGCGTGGACGCCGAGAGCATGCAGCTGCGCTGGCAGGTGCTCATCGACGGCAACTGCGACCTGGTGGCCACCTCCTACGACGGCAAGCTCGCCGCCACCAACCAGTACAACACCGAGAACGGCGTCAAGTACGAGGACATGATGTCCGCCGAGCGCGACGCCTGCCTCTTCTTCAACGTCGCGCGCATCGAGGCCGCGGTGAAGGCCGGCAAGTTCAAGACCATCGGCGACTCCAAGGTGCCCGTGGTGGACGGCACCCGCGACGCCAACGCGGACCCCAAGACCGCCCTCACCGCCTACGTGAGCGTTCCCAAGAACCCTCACGGCGTCAACGCCAGCCCCGACGGCAAGTACTTCATCTGCGCCGGCAAGCTCTCGCCCACGGGCACCGTCATCGAGCTGGCCAAGGTGCTGGACTGGTTCGACGGCAAGCTGGAGAAGATCGACCAGGCCATCGTCGCCGAAGTCGAGCTGGGCCTGGGGCCGCTGCACACCGCCTTCGACGGCCGCGGCAACGCCTACACCACGCTGTTCCTGGACAGCCAGGTCGTGAAGTGGAACGTGGACGCCGCCATCAAGTTCCACAACGGCGACAAGAACGCCAAGTACGTGGTGGACCGCGTGGACGTGCAATACCAGCCCGGCCACCTCAACGCCACGCACTCCGAGACCAAGAGCGCCGACGGCAAGTACCTCGCCGTGGGCTGCAAGTTCTCCAAGGACCGCTTCCTGCCCGTGGGCCCGCTGCACCCGGAGAACGAGCAGTTCATCGACATCTCCGGCGAGAAGATGGTGCTGCTGGCCGACCACCCGGTGCGCGGCGAACCGCACGACTTCATCATCTTCCGCCGCGACATCATCAAGCCCAAGCAGATCTACAACCTCGACGACCACCCGCAGGCCGTCAAGAGCGCGGCCGACGGCGGCCTCACGCGCAAGGGCAAGAAGGTCACCGTGCGCATGGTGTCGCAGGCCCCGGCCTTCAGCATGCGCGAGTTCAAGGTGAAGTCCGGCGACGAGGTCACGCTCTTCCTGACCAACCTCGACAAGGTGGAAGACCTGACGCACGGCTTCGCCATCCCGAACCACAACGTCAACTTCATCGTCAATCCGCAGGAAACCAAGTCGGTGACCTTCACCGCCGGCAAGCCGGGCGTGTACTGGTGCTACTGCACCCACTTCTGCCACGCCCTGCACCTGGAGATGCGCACGCGCATGATCGTCGAGGCCTGACGGCCGCCCGCCCGCACCCCGGCGGCCCGTCTCCCAGGCCGCCGGGGGCGGGCCCTTGCCCCCGCCCATGAAGCTCCTGTCACTCCTGCTGCGCCTCGTGGCGCTGGCCGCGGCGCTGCTCAACGCACCGCCGCTGTGGGCCACCGCCTACGAGGCCGAGCTGCCCGCCGGCATCCACGGCCCGCGCCTGTGCGACTTCGCGCCCTGCGCCGAGGTGTTCCCCGGCGCCACGTCCTTTTCCGAGCGCAAGGGCCAGCCGCCCTACGTCGAGGCCTACGCGGCCGCCCAGGGGCACAAGAAGCTGCTGGGCTACGTGATGCTGTCCACCGACATCACAGACACCCCGGCCTACTCCGGCAAGCCGGTGGTCACGCTGATCGGCATGGACGTCAAGGGCCGCTTCACCGGCGTGAAGGTGCTCAAGCACTCCGAGCCCATCCTGCTGCTGGGCATCCCGGAGTCGGCGCTGACGAAATTCAACGACCAGTACCTGGGCAAGTTCGTCGGCGACAACATAGAAATCGGCCGCTCGCGCCCCGACGAGGGCGTCATCGGCCTGGACGCCATCTCCGGCGCCACCGTCACCGTGATCGCGCAGAACCAGGTCATGCTGGCCTCGGGGGCCGCGGTGGCGCGCCAGACCGGCATCCTCGCGCCCGTGGTGCGCCCGCAGGCCACCTTCACCGACGCGGGCCGCCGCCTGGACTGGGCGGCGCTGGCGCGCGAGGGCCTGGTGCAGCGCCTGGTGGTCTCGCCGCAGCAGGTGGGCCTGGACGGCAAGAGCGGCGCGCCCTTCATAGACCTCTGGTTCGGCCTGCTCAACCCGCCCGAGGCCGGCCGTTCGCTGCTGGGCCCCGCGGGCTGGCAGCGGGTGATGGAGCAGCTCAAGCCGGGCGAGCAGGCGCTGTTCGTGATCCGCACCGGCGGCGCCGAATCGTTCAAGGGCTCCGGCTTCGTGCGCGGCGGCCTCTACGACCGCGTGCAGGTGCGCCAGGGCATGGACACCTTCACCTTCCGCGACCTGGACTACATGCCCCTGTACGGCCTGGCCGCCGCCGGCGCGCCGGCCTACGGCGAGTCGGCCATTTTCATCGTCCGCTCGCCGGCCTTCTCGGCCGCCTACCCCTGGAAGCTCAATTTCCTGGGCAACCGCGTGGACCGCGCTACCGGCACGCGCAGCTTCGCCAACTTCGAGACGCCCTACTGGCTGCCGGACGGCGTGCTGCAGGGCGGCCGCCCGCAGGTGGACGAGCCCGCCGCGCCCTGGGTCAAGGTGTGGAAGTCGCGCGCACGGGACATCGCCCTCTTCGCCGCGCTGCTGGTGGCCGTGGCCACGGCCTATGCGCTGCGCGACCAGCTCACCCGCCGCGCCACGCGCAAGAACAAGTGGCCGGTCAACGCCTTCAAGTACTCGGCCTGGGGCCTGAGCATCGGCTTCGTGGGCTTCGGCGCCATGGCGCAGCCCTCGGTGACGCAGGTGCTGACCTGGTTCCACGCGCTGCTGTTCCACTGGACCTGGGCGCTGTTCCTGAGCGATCCGTTCATCTTCCTGTTCTGGATCTTCATCATCGTCACGGTCTTCGTCTGGGGCCGCGGCCTGTTCTGCGGCTGGCTGTGCCCCTTCGGCTCGCTGTCGGAGGCGCTGTACAAGCTCGGCGGCGCCCTGGGCTTGAAGCGCTTCCAGCGCCAGCTGCCCCGCGCGCTGCACGACAAGCTCAAGTGGGTCAAGTACGGCGTGTTCTTCGGCCTGCTGGCCGTGTCCATGTTCTCCATGGGCCTGGCCGAGAAGCTGGCCGAGGTGGAGCCGTTCAAGACCACCTTCCTCGTCGGGTGGGGCCAGCGCGCCTGGCCGTACACGCTGTTCGCGGCCAGCCTGCTGGGGCTGTCCCTCTTCGTGGAGCGGCCCTTCTGCAAGTACCTGTGCCCGCTGGGCGCGGCGCTGGCCATGCCGTCCACGTTCCGCTGGTTCGGCCTGCGCCGCAAGCAGGCGTGCAGCAGTTGCAAGGCCTGCGCCGTGGGCTGCGGCGCGCAGGCCATAGACGCCGACGGCCGCATCGACCACCGCGAGTGCCTGCACTGCCTGGACTGCATGGTGCTCTACACCGACACCCACGCCTGCCCGCCGCTGGCCAAGGAGAGAAAGCGCCGCGAGCGCGAGGGCCTGCCGCTGACGCCCGTAGGCCGCGACGGCCACTTCATCCCCATCGTGCCCGTCGTGTCCGCAGCGCCGGCCCAGGGCCCGGCCGCCAGGAGCTGAACGCCATGGTCGATCCCCGCATGCCCACCGACCCGGTGGAGCCGCCCTTCCTCGCCACGGGCACCGGCGCCGGCGCCCGCTGGGCCGCCGAAGCCTGGGACCACCTGTGGCCCTGGCGCCGCGGCGTGGCCGCGCCCAACCTGGCGCTGCGCGCGGCCGGCATCGCGCTGGCCCTGGCGGCCAGCCTGGCCTGGGTGCTGGGCGCCCTGGGCGAGCTGCGCGCGGGCGCGCTCATCGCCTGGTGGTTCGGCTGGAGCGTGTACGAGGTGCTCATCCGCCTCAACGCCAAGCGCTACGTCAAGGACGGCCCGTGGTGGGGCCGGCGCTTTCGCCGTGCCGGCGTGATGGACATGCTCTGCTACGTCGGCTTCAAGAACCTGCTCATGGGCGCGGCGCTGTTCCTGGCGCTCAAGGCCGCGGGCGTGCTGGTGACGCCGGCATGAACGCGATGCGCCGCCTGCGCGCCCTGCTGGCCCTGCCGGCGCTGCTGCTGCCGCTGGCCCTGCACGCCGCCACCTGGACCGTGCATCCCGGCCAATCCATACAGCCCGTGCTGGACCGCGCCGCCGCCGGCGACGTCGTCGAGATCGAGCGCGGCTTCTACGCCGGCCAGCTGTTGATCAGCAAGCCGCTGACGTTGCGCGGTCTGCAGCGCCCCACGGTCAGCGGCGGCCAGCAGGGCGACACCATCCGCATCGCCGCCCCGGACGTCACCCTCGAAGGCTTGATCGTGCGCGACTCCGGGGACAGCCTGCTGAAACAGAACGCGGGCATCTACGTCGCGCCGGGCTCGCACCGCGCGGCCGTGCTGCGCTGCGACCTCGTCTACAACCTCTTCGGCCTGTGGATCGAGAAGGCCGACGGCGTGCGCGTGGAGCACAACCTCATCGTCGGCAAGCGCGACTACGCCTCCTCGCAGCGCGGCAACGGCGTGCAGCTCTACAACACGACCGGCGCGCAGATCGTGGGCAACCACATCAGCTTCGTGCGCGACGCGCTGTACGTGGACGTCTCTCACCACGCCGTCTTCCGCGCCAACCGGCTGCACCACAGCCGCTACGGCACGCACTACATGAACTCCTACCACAACCTGTGGGAGGACAACGACAGCTACCGCAACCGCGGCGGCCTGGCGCTCATGGAGGTGCGCGACCAGATCGTCCGCAACAACCGCGCCTGGGGCAACACCGACCACGGGATCATGCTGCGCACGCTGCAGGACTCGGTGATCGAGAACAACGTCGTGGCCGGCAACGCCCGCGGCTTCTTCATCTACGACGTGGAGTACGCCCAGCTCAAGGGCAACCTCGTGGTGGACAACCAGGTGGGCGTGCACCTCTCGGCCGGTTCCACCCGCAACCGCGTCGAGGGCAACGATTTCGTGGGCAACCGCGAGCAGGTGCGCTACGTCGGCGCCAAGGACGAGATCTGGGGCGCGCAAAGCGGCAACCACTGGAGCAACTACCTGGGCTGGGACCGCGACGGCGACGGCCTGGGCGACGTGCGCTACGAGGCCAACGACCTGGTGGACCGCCTGGTGTGGCGCCACCCCGCGGCGCGGCTGCTGCTGGCCAGCCCTGCGGTGCAGGCGCTGCGCCTGGTGGGCCAGCAGTTCCCGCTGCTGCGCGTGCCCGGCGTGGTGGACCCCAAGCCCCGCATGCACCCCGCGCACCCGAACTGGAATGAATGGAATGGCAAGCAGTCCCCTCTCGAACCCTGAGGCCGGCTTGGCCGGCGCGGCCCCGGTTGCGGCATCACGCCCGTCGCTGGCCGGCGACAGCGCCATCACCCTGCGCGGCGTGGTCAAGCAGTACGGCGCCGTGCGCGCCGTGGACGGCGTCGATCTGGACGTGCGCCGCGGCGAGGTGCTGGGCCTCATAGGCCACAACGGCGCGGGCAAGAGCACCCTCTTCAAGATGATGCTGGGCCTGCTCGCGCCCACGGCCGGCGAGATCCTGGTGCAGGGCGCGCCGGTGAGCGGGCGCGGCTTTCGCGCCGTGCGCCGCGGCATCGGCTACCTGCCGGAAAACGTGGTGCTCTACGACAACCTGAGCGGCCTGGAGACGCTGCGCTTCATGGCCCGCCTCAAGGGCGTGGCCCAGAGCGAGTGCAGCGCCGCGCTGGCCCGCGTGGGCCTGGGACACGCCGGGCAGCGCGCGGTGCGCGGCTACAGCAAGGGCATGCGCCAGCGCCTGGGCTTCGCGCAGGCGCTCTTGGGCAAGCCCCAGGTGCTGTTCCTGGACGAGCCCACCACGGGGCTGGACCCGGAGGCCATACGCGCCTTCCACGCCACGCTGCGCGAGCTCAGCGACGAGGGCGTGACCCTGGTCATCACCTCCCACATCCTGGCCGAGCTGCAGGACCGGGTGGACCGCCTGGCCATCCTCACCAGCGGCCGCATCACGGCGCAGGGCAGCGTGCAAAGCCTGCGCGAGGGCCTGGCGCTGCCGCTGCGGCTGGAGCTGCGCGTGGCCGAGTCCGGCCGCGAGGCGGTGCGCCAGGCGCTGTGCGCGCTGCCGCTGGAGGGCCTGTCCTGGCAGGGCTTGCAAGCCACGGCCCGCTGCGCGCGCGAGGCCAAGATGGCCGTGCTGGCGGCGCTGGCCGGCCTGCGCGGCGCGGTGCTGGACCTGCAGTTGCACGAGCCCTCGCTGGAAGACGTGTTCTTCGGCCTGGCGCACTGAAGCGAGGAGCGCCGCCATGGAATTCGCACAAGTCCTGACCATCGCGCACAAGGAGCTGCGCGACCGGCTGCGCAACCGCTGGGTGCTGGCCATCGCGCTGGTGTTCACGGCCTTCGCGCTGGTCATCGCCTACTTCGGCGGCGCGCAGCAAGGCGCCGTCGGCCTGCGCAACATCGAGTTCACCATCGCCAGCCTGGTGAGCCTGGTGATCTACCTGATCCCGCTGATCGCGCTGCTGCTGGGCTTCGACGCCATCGTGGGCGAGCGCGAGCGCGGCTCGCTGGACCTGCTGCTGGCGCTGCCCATCACGCGGCTGGAGCTGCTGCTGGGCAAGTACCTGGGGCTGGCCGCGGCGCTGAGCCTGTCCACCATCGCCGGCTTCGGCGCGGCGGCGCTGCTGCTGGGCGCGCAGGCCGGGCGCGCGGCGCTTGGGCCGTACCTGGGCTTCATGGGCAGCTCGGTGCTGCTGGGCCTGGCCTTCCTGAGCCTGGCCGTGATGCTCTCCGTGGTCGCCGCCGACCGCACCCGCGCGTCGGGCCTGGCCATCGCGCTGTGGTTCTTCTTCGTCCTGGTGTTCGACCTGGTGCTGCTGGGCCTGCTGGTGCTCACCGGCGGGCAGGCCGGCGGCGACTGGTTCGCCTGGGCGCTGCTGCTCAACCCGGCGGACGTGTTCCGCATCCTCAACGTGTTTTCCCTGGACGACGTGCGCACGCTCTACGGCCTCTCCAGCATCGTCCCGCCCGCGCTGGCCAAGCCCTGGCTGATGGCGCTGGTGATGCTGGGCTGGATCGCCGCGCCGCTGTCCATCGCTACCTGGAGATTCCGTCCGTGAAGTACCCCCGCCGAAGCCTGCTCCTGGCCGCCTGCGGCCTGCCCCTGGTCCTGATGGGCTGCAGCCGCGCCGACTCCGCCCCCGCGCTGGTGGCGCAGGACATCGTGCCCGGCACCACCTGCGACTTCGACGGCATGCTGCTGTCCGACTACCCCGGCCCCAAGGCGCAGGTGTTCTACGCCGACGCCGCGGCGCCCGTCTTCTTCTGCGACACCGTCGAAATGTTCTCCGCGCTGTTGCGCCCGGAACAGGTGCGCGCGGTGCGCGCCGTGTTCACGCAGGACATGGCCCGCGCCGACTGGCAGGAGCCGCGCGGCCACTGGTTCGACGCGCGCAAGGGCTTTTACGTGATCGGCAGCAAGCGCCACGGCTCCATGGGGCCGACCTTCGCCAGCTTCGCGGCCCAGGCCGACGCGGGGAAATTCGCCGCCGAGTTCGGCGGCAAGGTGCACGCGTTCGCCGAAGTGACGCCCGACATGGCGGACCTGTGCGGCGGTGCGAAGCACGACCGGCAGATGTAGTTGCCCCCCGCAAACACGGTGTTAGACCGTCTAACACCCGCCTTGCGCCTCGCTTCGTCATGCCCGCGAATGCGCACTGCTGTCCGGGGAAAACTGGAAAGAACTTGCATCCCGTCAGCAAAGGGGCGTCGCACTCCATTTCGTCATTCCCGCGAAGGCGGGAACCCAGGCGGTCCCCAAGCTGATCGCAAGCGACGTGGTTGCGCATGGCACCGTTTTCGGCTCCGCGCTTCCTGCTTCTCTGCTTGCGTTGAAGCGTGGGACCGCCTGGGTCCCCGCCTTCGCGGGGATGACGAAGTAGTAGGCGGAGATTGAGCAACTGACGGCTGACGGCTGCTTTCACGCTTCCGCTCAGGCCTCGCGCACCGGCCTTTCAATCACGGCCCTTTGCAGCCACCCCCATGCGCCGGCCTTGTAGGAGGCCCGCTGGCGGGCCGAACGGCCTCGCCGCGCCGTGGGCCTCTCTCGGCAGCCCATCTGGTTCAGATGCCGGTTCGGCCCGCCAGCGGGCCTCCTACAACCCGGCGCCTGGGCGGCCTGTTTCACGCGCCGCCCTCCCCAGCCACCACCCATAGCGCAGCAGCCAGACCAGGCTCACGAGGGCCCAGGCCCCCGCGGCCACCGGCAGCAGCCAGGCCGCCCCCGCGGGCCACAGCCCCCAGGCCACGCGCGCCAGCACGGCGGCCTGCAGCAGGTGGAACAGCGCCCACAGCACCTCGTCGGCCACCACCGCGCGCCCGATCTGCGCGCAGGCCACGCGTGAAGCCATGGCCAGCAGCAGCGTGCCCAGGAAGCCCAGCGTGTAGGCATGCAGCGCCGCGTCCGCCGCGCCCAGGGCCGACAGCAGCAGCGCCACCGCCAGCCAGAACACCCCGCGCAGCAGCATGGCCGGCAAGCGCTGGCGCACCGCCGGCAGGCGGCGCCAGCGCGTCCACAACCCCAGCAGCAGCACGCCGGCCCCGCCCAGCGCCACCGAGGCCGCGGCGTCCAGCACGCCCGGCAGCGGCCCAAGCAGCAGCGCCACCGCCCGCAGCACGCCCTGCAGCGCCATCACGCCCGCCAGCGACCACAGCAGCCAGGCGGGCCAGCGCGCATCCAGCCGCGGCGCGGCGTCGCCCATGAACGGCA